>JBFMBP010000153.1 GCA_040755155.1 Candidatus Omnitrophota bacterium
TTCATTTGCGGCGTTCATGTAGTATGGGCGGCGCGCTTTGAAATGGCGCGTACGGTCGACGACGTTCTCGCCCGGCGCACCCGCGCCCTTTTTCTCAATGTCCAAGCCGCCTTAGCGATGGCTCCCGCCGTAGCCCGCCTGCTGGCGGCGGAGTTAGGATTTGACGAATCCCGGCAACAACGTCAGATCGAAACGTTCAAGAAAATAGCTGAAAAATTCACTATCGAACCCTAATGGACATAAAAAAACAGTAACGAGTGACGAGTGACGAGCGATTAGTTTTTC
The DNA here is from genome assembly GCA_040755155.1 of Candidatus Omnitrophota bacterium. Lineage (NCBI taxonomy): Bacteria > Pseudomonadati > Candidatus Omnitrophota > Candidatus Omnitrophota bacterium. The sequence goes on from JBFMBP010000153.1 coordinate 286, forward strand.
AACAAAGAAACATCCGAGAGCGTCTTCAAAACTGGCCGCCCGGCGGCACCCCCGCCGTTATCCCATAAAATAACGCCTGCGGCGCCCCGATATCCATTCATATCTGCGATGGCATCGCGCAATCCCGACCGGCTGGGACCTGATTTTTGAAAACTTGCCATTAAGAGATTCGCAGCATCGAAGCCATAGGCGGCGCAAGCGTCGGGCGATTCCTTATATTTTGCTCGATACCCATCGGATAAGTTAAGATATTCCTCCGTTGGATTTTGATCGTCGAAAGGATGAATAAGCTTAATCTGGCCAGAATAAACCCCAAGCAGATTTTCCTCGTTAAGACCAGGCATCCACATTAAATAAACAGGACATACGACGTTTTCATTTTTCAAAGCGCATAGCATCGGCGCGAGGCGATCCGGCGTCAGGCGTATGACGATCGCTCCCGGCGAGAATTCTTTCGCCCGCTTGGCGATTTCCGAACCATCGCCATCGGGAGTCAATTGAAAATGGAAGATTGGAGACATCGCCTCTCTTTGCAAAGCCTCCAATAGCGCCTCAGCGGCGATGCGTCCGTCATGGCGAGTGGATGTAATCATGCCGATCCTTTCGATTTTATCTCTCTTGATTCCATCTTTAACCAATATTTCCGCCTGACGGGAATCATTCGGCGGCAAACGGAAAATCCAAGGGATGCGGATATAGGTCAAAGTGGGATCGGAAGAGATAGGCGCGATCAACGGCGCTTTTAATTTGGTTACAATCTGTTCCGCTATGTGAGTTGAATCTCCGTCTATGGAGCCGATGACGGCCCAGACGTTATCTTCGATCAAGAAGCGGATCATCTCTTTGGAACCGGCGCTCCAGGGATTGTCCGACCAGCGCGGGATCAAGCGAAAGGGAACGCCCCCATAACCTCCCCGCCGATTGGCCTGTTCCAACGCCAGCGCCGCGCCCTTCCACAACGATTCGCCAATGGAACCGTCTTGCGTCGGCGCGAAAAAACCAAAACGGATTTCATCCAGCTTGGCTGGATTGTCTTTCTGGCTGTCGACGCCAGTGAATTGCAATGGATCGTCCAGCATTCTTTTATGGGGAATCGGATCGTTTTCCGCCGCCCATAAAACAACGCCGCCCATAAAGAGAAAAACAGCCCCGCATCGCAGGGCCATTAACCATAAATATTGGAAGAAAACTATATAAACCGGTTTCGGGATTTCTTTCTCATAAAATAAACCCCGATTTGGAGCGACGGCCAACCAACGTACTATTATGAGCAACGCCTCCATCATCCTTCGCCAAACAGTTCTTGCCGCGAATGAAACGTAAATACTCCGTTTTTCAAAATCGCCAAGTAGGCGGGAGAGCGGTTGGAAAAGATCGGATCGATCTCTTTTTTCCCTGTCACGCCGTCGAACGTCGTCATCTCAGCCAACTCGTCGCGTATCAACGCCCGGTTAAGACCGCCTTTTTCGATAGCCTGGATCGTCATGTTCATGCCGTCATAACCGTGAGCGGCGTAGGTTTCGGGATTGTCTCCATACCGCTCCTTGAAATCCTTTTGGAATTGTATATGAAGAGAATCTTCGCTTGCGGGATTGTAGGGATAACCCGCGACAACTTTATTCTCCTCTTTGCCGACGATATCGATAAACTCTTTCGTCACCAGGCGGTCGCTGCCCAGGAACCATTGATCCATCCCCATCGACCGCATCTGCTTGAGGATCATCGCCGATTCAACGGCGTCGCCATAGGTAATCACAGCTTCTGGTTTGAGCGCTTTGATTCGTTCGAGTTGCGGCGCGAAATCCTTATCTCCTACTTTATAATTCAGTTCGGCCAAGAAGGGAAATCCCAAACGCGTAGCGCCGTCTCGGAACTCGTCGATGCTGATGCGTCCATAACGGTTGTTGGCGCGCAAGGCAGCGATGCGGGTTACGCCCAGTTTCTTGAAAGCGTAATCGGCGAGCAGGTAGCACATTTGCCGGTCGTCCGTGAGGCAGCGAAAAACCCAGGGAATATTCGTTTCGATAAAAGTGGGATCGGTATCGCCAGTATTCATCATGGGAATTTCGATCTTCAGCGCGACGCGAATGGCGATATGGCTGTTGGCGCCGTCGATGGTGCCGAGGATGGCCCAAACGTTATCTTGATAGGCCAGATTGATGATCTCATTGCCGGAAGCGCCCCAAAGTCCGTTATCGTTTTTGACTACCAATTCGTATGGCGTCTTGCCGCGATAGCCGCCTTTGGCGTTGGCTTGTTCGATGGCCAGCCGCGCGCCTTCGAGCATTTTGATTCCCATCGGTTCTTCATGAGACGCGCCGCCTGTGGCGACGGAAACAGTTTTCATGATAGGACCGATAAAGCCAATCTTCACGGATTTCACATGCTCCGGTTCGGGAAGATGGCGACCATAGCCGCGATATTGCAGAGGTTGAAGAAAAAACCGCCGGTAAGGTTTAGTAAATTTGCCATAAGGAACGAATTCTTGCGGCGTCTTGCCGTAATCGTCCTTCGATTCGTCGACTTGGGGCGGCAATGCCGTTGTATCCATCACCCGTTGAAGGTTCTCTTCGCCTTTCGCCAGAGAAAAAAACATAAGGAACGCCGCAATAGCAAAAATCGCAAAAAACCGTTTCATCGCCATTCCTCCTTTATTTGGATTTCGACGATTCGTTCGGCGAGGATTGATTATTCTTCAAACCAGGCCAATAACCTTTTCCAATTCCCCGCGCTAGGCCATGACCCGTACCAATCCATACGTCGTCTCCCTGAAACTCGACGCAAATCATAAAATGATTGGGTAAAGATAGATTCGTAGTTTCGGCGCGGATTTCCTGGTTGCCAACGAGAACATGCGCCGTCCAGGTTTCCGCGTCTTCACGGTCGCGCCGATAGGTTACCCACGTATCGGAATCGAAATCCGCAATCGTCGCCAATCCCAAATCGGTGCAGCTGTAAGCCGACGTTCCGCTGCGTCCCTTTATGAAATTGATGAAACTGCTGGCTAGTCCGCTGTCGATTTCAGTATACCCCCGCCAATGGCGTCCATCGTAGCGGCTCATTCCAAAATAGGTAGAAACCCAAAGGACGTTGTCGATGTAAGAGGCGGCGGTGGTAATAATGTGGATCAAGCCGTCGTCGCGGTAGAGATCGATCTCCATCTCCCGGTCGGGATCGTGATGGGCGTCCCATTTTTTCGTCTTGACGTCCCATTCCAGAATGCCTCCGCCCCAGACGGCGCAGTAGACTTTATCCTCATGGGCGTCGACGTTGTAACACCAGATTTCATCCATCGGCGCATTTTTTTCCGTGAAGATTTCCCATTCGCCGGTGACGGTGTTGTAGCAGCTCATCCCCGCCGTCGTCGCCGCCCAGAGGTTGTCGTTTTCCATCGATACGCCGTAAACGACATCGTTGACGAGGCCGCTGTTCAGCTGGTGGAAATGATCGAAGCGTCCGCCGCTGAAGCGAGCTACGCCGCCGCCGAACAAGGCCAGCCATACGTCGCCCGTCTTTTTGCTTACGGTAATGCCGGTGATGACTCTCCAAGGCAGGCCGTCTTTTTCCGTCCAGCGCTTCCAAATTCCTTTTTCATATAGGGCAAGTCCGTTTTCCGTACCCACCCAAAGGCGATCGCCATCGGCTTTGAGCGAAAAGATATGGTCGTTGGGCAAGCCATTTTCTTCCGCGTAGAAAGTTTCCCACTCTTTATAGATAAATGGTTCGCCCGCCAATTGGGGAAGTTCGGCTTTCTTCTCTTCGCTCCATCCCAGCGAGAAACCGATGGACAATGCGATAAAGATCCATGCCATACGCTTCATCGTTATTCTCCATATTACAATGTTTTTAAATATTCGATTAAATCCTTCAACTGATCCTTGGTCATATCGTTGGTCACGCCATGCTCGTCGTAGGGATTGAATCGAGTCCAAATTTCTTCCAACGTTTCCGCCCGTCCATCGTGCAGGAAAGGCGCCGATTCGTAGATATTATTCAACTGGGGCACATCGAACTTATCGTTCGTATCCAACCATGATTTCGATCCAACGACTTCCACGTTGCGATTCGTAAAAAAGGGAGCGGGATGGCAGGTTACGCAACGTTTCTTGACGGGAATTTCCTCGCCGCCGTTTGTGCGATCGCGTTCGAAAAGAAGTTTTCCGTTCCATTGCGCCGGGGTTAATTCCGAACCGGCGCGGTAACGGTTTGGGGGAAGAGGAATCGTGCAGATATAACGATCGAGCGCATTGGCTTGTTCCAACGTAAAGGGATCGCTGCGCGTAAAAAATACGGCCAACCGGGGGCCGCATTGGCGCCGCAAGCTGGGATTGGTTCCTTCCCACTTGAAAGGCGCGGTATCCAGAATGCCGCGCAAAGTGCGGTTATCGACGGGATTGAAGCCGACGCCGTCCGGTTCGATGTCGTAAGTGATGCCGTCGATGCCGCCGTCGGGATGGCAGGAATGGCAGGAAAACTGCCGATTGAGCGTAATTTCTGCGCTATGGAATATTCGTTCTCCTTCGCGTTCGATAGTGATTTCCTGCGGTCCGCCAAGAGATATCGTTTTGACGCGTTCCTGTTTCGCAATATCAATAACGGACACAGCGTCGTCCAATCCATCCGCTACATAGACGAATTTTCCATCGGGAGAAACCGCCATGCCTCGAGGACTGCGGCCTACGGAAATTCTTTTCAAGACGTATTCGACGCTTACGCCAAGATTGTTGGGAAGTTTGGTTCGCCGGTATTCGGGATCGGCGCCGTCGAGAAGCGCTTTCATCTTTTCGATGTCGATTACAGCCACGGCGTTGATGCCGCCCCCGGTTACATAAGCGTATTTCCCATCCGGCGCGAATACGACGTCGGTGGGATCGGCGAAATAACCGTCGATTTCGTCCAATAACAACTGATCGACCCGCCCGTCCTTCCAGAGAACGCCGAAGCCGTTATTCATCACCCATCCTTGAATAACGCGGGTCATCGGAACGAGATTCTTGGTGCGTATCAAGGTAACGAGCGCAAATTCCCCATCCGGCGATACGTCGACGCCCTGAACCATGTTGGCTTCGGGAATCACAATCCGGTTTTCAACGAAGCCCGTACCGGAATTGATGACAGTAACCTCAGAGCGACAGGGTGTGCGGAAAGGAATGAAATGGGACAGATTGTTGGTTAAGTAAAACCGCTTTCCATCCGGCGAGCGGGCGATTCCCCAAGCGCCCCGCCCGGCGGAGAGGCGCTTCGCTTCCGCGCCCCGGCGCAAATCCACAACGGAAACGTCATAGGACCCGGCGTTAGCGACGTAGAGATAATGGCCATCCCCATCGGTCATCAGCTCATGGGGTTCGTCGCCGACGGAAATGTGGAATAACACCCCCAAAGTGGCGGCGTCAATGACGGAAACCGTATCCGAACCGCGATTGCTGACGTAAAGAAATTTTTCGTCCCGAGAAAGAGCGATATCGTGCGGCTGATCCTGGACTTCAAATTCGGAGACGATCTCGCTCGTTTCCGGATCCAAGACGATGACGCTGTCGGAGGCTTCGCAAGCGACGTATAACCGTTTGCCGTCGCGGCTGAATTCCAAGTTGAAAGGAGTTTTATATTTTCCAATAAACGCCGCCTTTCTTTCCGGCGGTTTGCCGTGTTCGATCTTCTTCCACATAGCGTCGAAGTCGAACGGCTTTCCATCGATTTCTTTGGGATGGCATTTCAAGCAGGTCTCGCGATCGGCTTTCTGCAATCCGGCCTGACGAGCGGCGATGGGATCGTTCATCACCGCTTCGGGAATATACTCGCTGCCGGGGCCGTGGCAGCTTTCGCACTGGACTCCCTGGCCTATATCGAAAGACTCCATAAATCTTCCCGCCGGTTCGCCGCCGCCGGTGGAATGGCATTTCAGACATTCCGCCGCTTCCTGGGGATTGCTTTCGATTCCCTTGTTTCTGGCAATCTCTTCCGCCTTCGTAGTTCCCAGAATCGCGTAGGCGTTGGCATGGGAAGAGAGGCGCCATTTGCTGAAGGGATACCCTTTCTCTTCTCCACGATGGCATTTGGCGCAAACCATGACGCCGACGTATGTTGGTCCGGGCAAAGGTTCGATGGAAGGAGTCTTTATTTTGATCTCGCCGCCTCTGCCGGAATGATCGATTTCGCAAAGCGCTTGCTTGAAATCGAATTTCTTAACCTTAATGACGGCGGTGTGGGAGCCTTTTTCCTTATGGCATACTAAACAGGTGGTTTCATTACTGGCGTTATCGTCCGGCATTCGCAATCCGGCTTTCATAGCTTGCTCTTTATTCGCCATGACGTTTTCTTCCGAATAGGCGCTGCCGGGGCCGTGGCACATCTCGCATTGTACGCCGTCTTCAATATAAAATTTTTCGTCGCGCTGCCATGCCTCCGTCTGGGAAGCCGTAGCGTGACAGCCGAGACAGATGGGGCTATCGAATGGATCGACGGCGATTCCGGAAAGCTTGGCGATTTCTTTGGCTTCGGGCATCGCCAGCGCGGCGTAGGCGCGGGAATGAGCGGAGAGACGCCAGGGATTGAACTGGTTGCGCTTGCCCATGATGTTATTATGGCATTGGCGGCAAGCCGTTTCTCCCACATAGTACCTTTCCAGCGGTTCGGCGGACTCGACGCTCGCCGTCCCGGCGGAGACGATCGCGGCGAGTAGAATAAGGGCGAATAGTCGTCCCATCGTGCGCAACTCCCCTCTACGAACCGGATTCGGATGGTTCCTTCACAGTCAACACTTGATCGGCGGCTATGTTTTCCAAGACTTGGACGGCGCCGCTGGGCCAACGCAATTCAATGCGCTCGGCGCGATCCACCGTTCCCAAGCCGAAATGGGCGCGGTAATCGCTTTGCGAAAGATAGCCAGAACTGCTGGCGATATCCCGCGTCTGCGTTTTGCCCCCCGCGGTGAGACGGATGCGCGTCCCAATGCCGTCGCGGTTGCTCTGAGTTCCTACAGTATGAATCTTCAACCAATGGCCGCGGTTGCCGCCGTCGTTGTGTAATAAGCGAGGCCGGGCATTCAAGTTCAGGATCAATATATCCAGATCGCCGTCGTCGTCGTAATCGCCCACCGCCGATCCCCGGCTGACGAATTTGTCCTGAAAATCCTTGCCGCATTGGGCGGATATATCTCGAAACCGCTTCCCTTCGATATTTTTAAACAACAAATCCTCTTCCGGTTCCAAATGGTGGCTATCGCCGTTGCTTATGAAGATGTCGATATAACCGTCATTATCGTAATCGAAAAAATTTCCCGACCAGCTCGTGTATTGTCCCACAACAGCCGCGATGCCCAATTGAGCGCTTTTATCCTCGAATAAACCTTGGCCAGTATTTATATATAGACAACAAAAACTCATATCGGGAACGAAAAGGTCGATGAGTCCATCTAGGTTAATATCCCCAAATTCCGGCCCCATCGCGGAAGTGGCCTCGCCGTTTTGGCCGAAACCCGTCGCCGTCATCAACGCAATGTCGGTAAAGGTTCCATCGCCGTTATTCTGGTAAAGATAATTCTCCATGGCGTCGTTGGCGACGAAGATATCCTGGTCTCCGTCATTGTCGATATCGCAGGCGGAGACGCCCATCGCCCGCCCTTCCGGATTGTAAACGCCCGCTTTTTTCGTTACGTCTTCAAAGGTCCCGTCTCCCCGGTTGTGGTAAAGAGTATCGGGTTGGCCTTTATAAGCCAAAGGGCCGGGAAACGCATCGGCGGGGTAATAATATTTGTATTCGGGATCGTAGGCGACGTAATGGCCTACATAAAGATCGAGAAAGCCGTCCTTGTCGTAATCCAAAAAAACGCAGCCGATTCCCCATAGGTCGCTTTGATCGCTTTCAAGCCCCGCCTCCTTTGTATAATCAACGAAAGTTCCATCGCCGTTATTCCGGTAAAAAACGTTGCGCCCATAATTGGTAACCATAAGATCGGCGTCGCCGTCGTTGTCGTAATCGGCCGTCAGGCAGGCCATGCCGTAGTTCTTATCGCCGATGCCCGCTTCTTCCGTCGCGTCGGTAAAGGTTCCATCGCCGTTGTTGCGGTAAAGGGCGTTGGATAGTTTTCCCTCCATTATGCGCCCTTTCACATGGCTGACGCCTTTGAGATAAGCCCCATTCATCAGATAGATATCCAGATCGCCGTCGCCATCGTAATCGAAAAAAGCGCATCCGGCGCCGGTGCCTTCGATGATATTGCTCATCTCATCGTCGCCGATACTGTGAACGAAATGAATTCCCGCCTTTTCGGTCGCATCCGCAAGTTGGGGAACGGCTTCTTCGCTGAAGCCGTTTCTATTGGCTAACGCCATCAATAATAACAGGCAAGGAAGGATGATTCTCACCACATTTCACCCCCTTCAAGTTTTTCGTTCTGAGTTTTGGCGTACTCCTGAGAATACGTCCGGCTGTCCCAGGCAGCGCCCATATCAGTCCATTCGACAAACAATCTGCGTTCGAGCTCCTCAAGCGGTTTCTCCGTCGGCATCAGTTTGGGAAGAGGGGAATATTTTATCGCTTCGGACGAATTCGTTTCCATGCGTTTACCGAAAAGATGCCAAATTAAGGGACTTTCGCGGGCAGAACCCGGTTTCACGTAATATTCATCCTTACGATCATCGATAGCGGAAAGAAGAGCAATATAAGCTTGGCTGTACGAATCGCCGCCGCGTTCGACAAGTTGACGAACATCGAGATTCGGCGGCGCTCCGCCGGACGAGTGACATGACGCCGTGGAGCATTTAGCTTCTACGATTGGAGCGATGTCATGTTTAAAATCCACCGTCCGCCGCCGCGCAGGAGGAAGAAGCAACTCCACTGCTGGCTTAATTACAGCATCCGCTAAGCGATTGGGTGGGGAAAGTTCGAGATCCTCGTGACAGCCCGTGCACCCCCGCGATTCTCGCGGCATTACCCACGTCCAGGAGCGCTGAGAGATGAACGCCATGCCGTTCTCATCCAACGCCTGGAAAGCGATAGGCGTCCGGGCGGGAACTTGAATATGAAACGAACCGTCCGCTTCAATAGGAATATCCCCTAAAATTCTTTGCAGACTTAAACTAGGAATGGAAAAATCATCAGCGTCTTTCTCCGAAAAATCGCAAAGGGGATATCCCGGCAGTCCCTCAACAAACGGCAATCCTTCAATCACCCGCAAACGCTTGATTGCGCCTGGCTTGATATCCCGCAATTCGGGCCGGTCGCTGGCGTAGGCGTTCAAACAATAAAAAACGCCCACGGTTCGCTTCTCGTCGACGACGGTAGCGCGCCCTTTTACCCGCGCATGAGGCGCGAGGAATTGCGCATCGATGCAATGCCAACCCGGCTCGGATGCTATGGGTTGGAGCAGATCGCCAAAGCGATAGATAGCGTAACTGGAATCCAGCGAATTGGCTCGGTGCGATACATACAATAATTGTTCGCCATGATCGCCAGATAGAGGGCAAGGGGAATGATAGAATCCATCACCCGCTGCGGCGAGAACTTCATGAGTATGCAAAGGACGGCGCAGGGAGACGCAAGCCAAATCGCCCCCGCCCAGCCAGGAGTTGCGGTTCGATTCGATGAAATAGACGCGCCCGCTGGGGGAAAAGCGCGCCATTTCTTTGAATAAAGGCGGTTCGCCGCCGCCATAAAACAAAAGTTGATCCGTCCCGTCGTTGCTGATTTCCAATAAGGACAAACGTCCCAACGGCGTATTGGGCGATCCGTCATTTTTCCAGCTGGTATACGCCACCCGGCCATTGGGCAGCACTTCGGGGTCGAAATCGGAATTTAAATTGAAAGTAATGCGCTGAGCGTTTCCGCCGTCCATATCGCAAACATAAAGCGAATAGGCGGAACCCAAACCGTTTTCATTGCGCCAGCCGTGATCGGCGCTGACGAATACGATGCGGTCGGCGGGCGCCGGATCGTTCAGGTGGAAGAGAGCGCCTACATAAAGGGGAGAGACGCAATCGCGCAGTCCTGTGGGCAATAGGCGTTTATTGGAGCCGTCGCGATCCATGCGCCATAGGCTCCAAGAATCATCCTTACTCTTTTTCCCGGCGAATAGAATCGTCTCGCCGTCGAAGGAAACGGCAGGGTCTTTGGCGGAAACAAATTCCGGCGTTAGAATCGCGAGATCGGATCGATCGGGAAGCAGCGCGGCGATGCGGCATCCATCGACATACCGGTCGGAAGGAACGAAATAAGGACGCCCCGCCGGTTCGGCGGAAGCGGGGATTTGAACGAAAACGATTCCCGGCGCTGCTAACGCGCCTTCAGTACATTCCCCAATGATTAAGAAAACCATCCACCCCAACAAATAACCAACCATTCTACAAACGCCCATAAATGTCCCTAGCGCGCCGGGAGTACGGCGCTGGCATCGATTTCAAACAACAATTCCTCGCGGCAAACGTCAGCCGCCATGCAGACGGCTTGTTCCACCTTATAGCCCATACGTTCGGCTACGCGGTAAAACGCATCGATATCTTCCGTCCGCTTCACGAAAACGGTTGCTTGGCAAATATCGCCGAGACCCGCCCCGGCGGAAGCGAGCAACGCTTCCACATTCTCCATTGTGCGAACGACCTGGCGCTCGGCGTCTCCGGCGTAAAGGCTTACCCCTCTTTCATCGATAGAAGCGGTGCCGGATACAAAGAGGCATTTCGATTCCGCTAAGGAAACCGACAATCCCCGCGAGAAAGCCGATCCATAATCAGGCGCTTCGTTTTGCTTGGGATTAATCATCCGTTTTACTTGGAATGGACGTCTTTCCAACGGCTTCATCGCCAATAAATCGAGCGTACAGCGCGCGCCGCGCGGATTTTTGCCTTCGATGCCGGTGCTGGCGGGAATGATGCCGGTAACTTGGCCGTTGAACAATCCAATATTGTGATAAATCGTATTGCGGGCTTTATTGAAATCGTTATACCATCCCAAGATGTCGTCCAAATAAAACCAAGTGCGCTTCACATCGGTAAACGACCAATTCGACTCCCTAAGAATTTCATTGGTCAGACGGATGGTTTCGCAAGTTTCTACCGAACGGTCGGCGGGAAGCGCATCGATCAAACGTCCTACATCGGAAAGAAAAATATGCTGCGCTTCGCTTCCTTGATAATAACGTCCGCAGATTTTATCGCCGCGCCGCAATAAGCGCGTTGAATTGCCATCCGCTGGGGAAACGGCGATGGCGTGCAGCCCCGCCCAGAACATCGGCGGAATGGGCTTCCCTTCCACAAAGGTTGCAGGGGACAAAACGGATTCGCCGAGTGGCTCCATGACGGAAGCGCGAAGTGAACGGATGCGTTCGGCGTCAGCTAGGGAAGCATATACGCGTTCCTGCAAAAGAACGGATCGATGGCTTTGAAGATAATCGGCCAATTCGCCGTAAGCCTGTTCGACGGAGCGGTCAAACGCCTCGCCAGGTTTGGGCGTAATCGTCAGAAATTGCAAGTCCCCAATTTTGTCGGATACATAAAACATAAGATGCCTCGCCGCAAAAATCGATTATATCCCCATTCCCAATTCATTCCATAGTTCGATTCAATCGAATCGTCATTCTGGCTCACCCGGTTTCGTTGCATCCCCCAAATCCAACTTCCTAGAAAAAGAAAAAGTCCCCTTTCCCTTATGCTGGACGTTTCGCAACTTTCTCGAACGCCATACTACCAAGTTCCAAGCAAATCCTCAAGACCTTCTTAGTTCAATCCGTAAATCTGTTATCCGTACTTTTTTTTCTTTATTGAATCAATTAAATGACTGTATTTTTATCATTTTTACTTTAATTAGATTTAATTTATTGACGAAAATCTGAATTTAAGATTTACTATGTATTAATTACAATCATCGATTCGGAAAGGCTGCAATGATATGAGCATATTACGCTTCAATAGATTTTTGGGTAGAGTCCTATCCTTCGCTTTATGGGCAACGATTTTCGGCGCAACCGTTCAAGATATCTATTCCCAAACAAATTCAACGCTTTTGCGTCCTATGTCGGAAACGCCTACATCAACGCCAATGCCGAAAGAAACGCCAACGGAGACGCCGACGCCATTCTCTACGCCCATTTCAGTACCCGCGTCCTCATTCCTCGTCCCCAATATCCAAGGAAAATTCATTACGTTTTGCAATAATGAATCTAGCCTGAGGATGGCCATCGATCCTTGTACGGGAGAATTGTTTATTCACGAAGAAGTTAGCACTATTAAACATCTTATCTATGGACCCATCGATCCTAGTCATCCGCCTATCGATACGCAAAGCGCTCCAATCTACGCCGAATTGCCACGGGTATCTCCATCCAACTCCTATAGCGTTCGCGGCATGATCATGATGCCAACGGGAGATCTTTTTCTATATACCAATCGTTTAGAGGCGAATTTCCTAATTTCTAAAAATAATTCCATTACGAGTCTATCTATTTCTCCTCAGTTGCCGGATGGGCGGGAATTCTTCGTGTTTCAGGATCTTTATATTGTGAAAGAAGGCGACGTTATCCCCGGAACCCGACCAGGAAGATTGATCGGTTTAGTTTTTTTTCGAGAAACGAATGAATCCGACGTAACAAAAAATCTTTACACGTTCTACATTATCGATCTTGAAATCGCAGGAGAAGAAATGCGCGCAAATGTTCTTGCTTCTTATGAGATATACGACGGGTATCCAGAATCCTTTTGTATCGGCTCGGATCGGCGGCTTTATATTATCATAAGGGGGAATGCGGATAGCTCGTTGTTTTTTGAAGGAGTTGAAAGATATCCTATTATCTTTCGTTTAGAAGCGGACGCTTCGTTTACGCAAGTGTATGAAGAGCCGCCTCAATTCGGGTCTCCTGCCTGCTTGACATTCTGGCCGAAGGACGGCGCTTTTTATTTCTTCTTGGCTAATCATCCATACGTTAGATTGCGTTTGCGCAGGGTGCATCCATTGGAAGGCATCCCCATTACAATCTTTGAGTCGGAATGGTATAACGAACCATCGTGGCATTACAACACTTCCCTATCTTCTATAGACGGCGAATATCTTTACATCTTCGATAAAGATCAGAAGGGCGGGAATAAAAAATTTATCAAAGAACTCTCGTTAACATCCCCTTTCCCCGCATTGACGATCGATCCCGACGCGATGCAGGCGCATCCTTTCCCCACGGCATTGCCCCAAGGCCCCACACTTACGCCTACCTTCACTCGCACCCCTACCGCGACGCCTACTTTTACGTCTACGCCTTCTATGACGCCGACTCCAACACTTTACATACCAACTCCCACGCCGACTCCGATTCGCGCTTGGTTCGTTCTGGACGGATACGGCGGCATCCACTCGACGAATCCCAACGTGAAGCCTCCTCTCCTGCCTTATTTCGCCCCTTTTAACATTGTCCGAGATATTGAACCGGATCCGCTGGGCCGGGGCTGGTATATGCTGGATGGTTTCGGAGGCATTCATACATCTTCTCCCGATCTACCCAAACCGGCGGAATTGCCCTATTTCGGTTTCGACATCGCCCGCAACCTGGAAATTGCGCTTATGGAGGAGGGATTGCAATTCTACTTGCTGGACGGCTACGGCGTCGTCCATACCACGGACAAGCATTTCGATTACGGTGGATTGCCTTGGCTGAGCATCGATAGTGCTCGCGACCTGGAACCGGACCCGAACGGAAACGGATGGCTGATGTTGGATAGTTTTGGATATATTTATTCAAGCCAAAGAGGAGGATACGATCTGCCGTTGTTAATCCCTTGGTTCTGGGACCCTAAAATCCGGGCTTTCGTCCGTTTTCCCGATGAAACGACGGTTGTCACCGATGGCTATGGGGGACGATACACGAATCCTTATCACCCCGCTATGGATTTACTCAACGGCTTGCCGCCGAATTTCTATTTCTCCGGCTTCGACATCATCTGGGACATCGAGGTTGTTCCCTATCAAGAACCGCAATGAGCAAAGATCACTCAATCCCGCCGCCGGAGCGGACGACGAGTTCGCCATTCGAGGTTAGGCCGTTGCTGGCGTTGTAGGGAACGCCCCAGGTAGTGTTAGGCATGTCGCCATCCGGGCCGAAACCCAGCAACACCCACTCGAAGGGGCGCAATGGCCGGACGCCGAACATATTCGTCGTGTTCTGTTTGGGATTGTAGACGGGAATATAGAAGCCGCCGATATCGGCGTCGAGCACTTCGAGATCGCCGTAGATGTAGGCCTTGAAATTGACGTTATTGCCGCCATGCACATTGACGCCGTACTTTTCGATAAAGGGATCGTTGGGAACGGACGACATATAGGAAATGGGCGTCGTCAACGGAGCGAGCACATCGGAGCTGGTTCGTTGCAATTGGTTGGATACGAAGCCCACGCCATTGAAGACCTCCTTAATCCGCTTCGTCGCCCATTCGTAGTCGTCGTCCCACAAATCGACGAGCATGACGCTCTTGTCCATGCGCAGCATTTCGATGGCCGTGCCGATGTTCTTCATATCGGCGTAGCTGCGCGCCACTTTCGCCCGCACTTGGGCGTTGAGAAAATTGGGCACGGCGATGGCGGCGAGGATTCCTATGATGGCGACGACGATCAGCAGCTCGATCAACGTGAAGGCGGAATTCCGTTTCATGTGAACAAACCTTCTCATTCAAGAGTTGGAAAACCAGATTTCGATTTCCCTTGTCCCAAAAAATGGGCGAAGATAATTAATCCATATCATATTCGAAATTATAATGTGAAGCATAGAGCGTAAAAAAAATACTACCCTACGCATTAATTCTTTGCCTGACGATTCGTTTCTCTTCCCAGTTTGGTGGATTGCAATAAACTGAATTTTTCTTGTTATCGAAGAGGAAAAGCCATGCCATCCGTCTCTCAAAGAAAGAAAAATCCGGTTATCGTCTTCCTTTTAGAAATCGCCTTTGGTCTCTGGGTTTTCATAATCCTATCTGCGCCATGGATCGTAATTCCCAACCGCGTAGGCGACGTTTTAGTAAAAAAATACGCTATTTGTTCTTCCATTAAAGATTTTTTCTCGATCGGGAATCGATACGTAAAACCGAAAGAAGCCAACGATAAATGATCGAGGCATCCATTCGCGTCCTATTCGCCGCATTCCTCGTCGTATTCTATTCGGCGGCGGCGTTTTCTTTAGGTTCGACAGCGTTGCGGCGGCTGGGTTTTAGCGATCAGGACCAGCAAGAGCTGTCTTGGGCGGGGAGAATAGGAACGGCGTTTATCCTCGGAGAAGGTCTCTTAGCCTCCGTATGGCTGATTTTATCGATGCTTTACGGCTTCACGCCTTTCTTTATTTACACCCTTCTTGTTCTCTGTTGCATTCTCGGATATCGAGAAGCGTTCTATTTTCTCGCGAAAGGGGCGCAACGCCTTCGAACTGTTTTTTTCGATTTTCAACAGGAAAAAAGAACCTGGAAAATCGTTATTCTGCTCGCCGCCGCATGCGTATTGATTTTTCTGCCCAAGACGCTTGATCCACCTTCCCATGACGCGATGAGTTTATATATGGCTGTACCGAAACTTATCGCCTCAACGCATCGCCTTTGTTCGTGGGATGGCCCTATATACGAATTGCTTGGCTATCAAGGAGAAATGCACTACGCAGCTCTATTGTCCATTGGAGGGGAATACGCCGCAAAGATGTTGACCTGGCCCACCGCGTTAGCGGCGGCGGCGCTCTTGTGGGCGATGGCTTCTCGCGCCGGTTTGAGACGCCGGGGGCAATGGATGGTCATGAGCATGCTTTTCTCGTCCAGCGGCTTTACGCTTTTTATAGGAGACGGGAAAGTGGATATGTTCACGGCGGCTTTGGGACTCGCCTCCCTCTATTGGGCTTTGGAAATCAGGGGATCTGGCTCGCGGCTGGCGATTCGAATTGTTGGCTTGGCTGGTGGATTCGCCTCCGTCGCGAAATTGTCCTATATCGCTACGCTCGGCCTGCCACTTTTTCTGATAGTTATATGGCGTTCGCTCTTCTGCGCCAATCCCACCAACGCTTCTCGGCTGCGCATGCTGACAGTAACGCTGTTTAGCGTTGCGCTTTGGGCTTCTCCGCCAGCGATTCTGCAAATGGCAAAAACCACCGTACTTTTCCAAGAACCTCTAGCTCCCTTCATCACTTTTGGGGATCATTCAAGTCAACAAGTTCTCTCCGTGGATATTTTTTCACCCTCCGAAAAATGGCGCACGGTTCTCTTCTATCCTTTTTTCTTGACCTTCGGACGTTGCGACACGCAATACGGCCACCTTTCGCCGCTGGCGTTGGCGTTTTTACCATTGGCTTTTCTATTGCCAAAGCCAAAAAAGTTAAGCCAATCCCTTCTTTTCATGCTTTCCTTGGCGTCATTGGCGGGAGTGGCGTTTTGGGCGGTATTTCATATATTTCCCGCTCCCCGTCACTTTCTCCCTCCATTGCTTACCTTGACGCTCCTGCCCGCCAAAGGCGCAGAAAAAGCGTCGCTCGCCTTGATTCCAAAACGATTCGTCAACATCGTTATTCTCATTGCCTTATTCGGCGTTTTATTGAAGACGCTGGGCATGGAAAGTTGGCATCTGAAATCGACAGTCCATTACGTCCTAGCCGGAAGCGAACATTATTCTCATCCCGCCTGGCAAGCCGCCAACGCCGTCAATCAAGCCGCCCAGCCCGGCGACCGCATTGCTCTTTCATTTTCATTTCCCTATTTATTCAATGGTTATCTGCTTAAAGATATCGTATCGGGCAATGAGTGGAACCGTATCGTTACCGAGTCGGACGATTCAAAGAAGTTATGGGATGAATTATATAAAACCGGGGCAAAATATTTTATTATCGACAAATTATGGTCTCGGAACACATTTAAATTCAAAACCAGCGTCGATCCATCGCAAAAACCAGATTGGCTGCAAGTGGAAGAAATTTTTCGCGATTCCGGCGGCCGTTATTGGGTATATCGCATAACCAAGTTGAATTCATCGTCAACGCCTTCACCATGACGGCGTCTGGGCCGCTTCTTCCGCCGTTCGGGAAATATTCAATCCGTAATACATGGCCGATCCTCCCCCTAAAGAAATAGCCAATAACAAACTGAGCGATTGCCAGATGAGAGAAAAAGCCACGGCTTCCGATTCGGCGATGTCAAATAGACCGAGAGCCAGAATGCACGCCGCCTGGTAAACGCCGATATACCCTGGAGAAGAGGGCAAGGATGCGCCCAGAGCCATGAAGACGCCCGTTGTAACCGCCGCGATAAAGGGCAAATTCCATCCCATCGTCCATAGCATGAGATAGATGCCCGACAGATCGAAAGCGAAACATGTGGCGGCGATGGCGAAGACGAGCAAAAACCGAAAGGGATTGCGAACGTTTTCCAATCCATCGATGATCTGTTCTCCCCAATCCGTAAATCGCTTGCTTTTATCGCCCAGCCGATTTTCCAACCATCCGATCATTGTTTTAATCTTCGAACCGCTGAGAAGAAAAACTGCCATTAAAATCAAAGCCGCGATGCCAATGAAAATGCCTTTACGAAAGGATGCGTAAAGGGGATTTTGCGGCAGCGAATACGTCAGTAGCCATAGCGCGATTAACGCCAGCGCCGACATATCCATTAACCGGTCGATGACGGAAGCTGCCGCCGTTTTCAAAAACGGAATGGCGCGCTGGCGGCTGATAACGACGATTCGCGCCATCTCTCCGGCGCGGGCGGGAAAGATGTTGTTGAACAAATAGCCAATTTGCAGCGCCCGCCAATAGTGGAGCCAGGGCTGCGACGACCATTCCGACAATAACGCCCAGCGCAAGGCGCGCAAGAAACCCGCCGTAATACAGACGGCGACGGCGGGGAAAATCCACCGCCATTGAATTTTCTCAAGGGCGCCGAAAAATTCCTTCCATTCTAAACGGTAAAGAATTATCCCCAATAGAAGAAGGCTTAGGGCGAAGCCGATGATTATGCGAGTTTTTCCATTTTGAATTTTCACAAACGATCCTATTATTTTATCCATCAAATGATAGAAATCGTAGGATGGGTCATGTTTTTCGACCCATCAATTACTCCATCCCAAATTCTTGATGGGTCAAAAAACGCGACCCATCCTACTTTTCTAACCACATGTCGCATGTCACTGTTTTTCATGCAGCCGGATTCCCAAAAGAGACAACTGATGCGCCGCAATCGCCATCACCGACATCACGTCCTGAATCTCCCCCCGCCGGATCATTTCCAAGCATTGGGATAAAGAAAACCAGGCGATTTGAATCACTTCTCTTTCGTCAATCTCCGCATTAGGAACCGCTTCAAAATGGGAACTGGAAAAAACATGCGTGGGATTGTCGAACGTGTCCATTCCCGGCTGATAATAAATCAGCGGTGAGAGTTCCCGGCAGCGCAATCCCGTCTCTTCGAGTCCCTCTCGGATGGCGGCCTCTTCCGGCTTTTCCCCCTCGTCGATCTTCCCGCCGGAAATTTCCCACGACAAGCCGTTAATCAACTGCCGGTATTGTTGAACCAGAAGAATCGAATCGTCCCGATGAATCAGCAATCCCGAACGCGGCCCGTGCTTGATGACGAAATACTCCTTAGCGTATTCGCCGAAGTCCACCTTCGTCCGTTCGATGGAGTAATGGGGATTGCGATATTCGATTTGCAGGATTTTACGGGACAATGGCGGATTCATATAACATACTTTCATGACCATCGTTCGGATCGCCAATTTCTATTCGTCTTTGACGCGAATGGGAGTTTTATCGAATAAGGATTTATGGGAAAAATAGATTTCGTAATACAGTTTAAAAAACGTCGTTACGACTTCGCGGAAATTCTTGAAGGAAAAGGAGGTGCTGCCTTCCAAGCCTCTCGTTTCATAGTAGGGTATTTCATAGTAAGAGCAACCCGACCGCAAGCATTTCACGGCCATTTCCGCCATATAGCTGAAACGCTTGGATTGAATATGGAAAGTCCTAAGCCTTTCCGTCGGATACATGCACCCACCGTTGATGTATTGAACGTAAATATTGAAAACAATGATATAAATCAGACTGAACATGCGGGAAAGAATCAACCTCTTTCTCCCGCGAATTTCGTTGTTCATCATATAAAGAAAGATGACGTCCGCCTTATCGCGATGGTGGAAAAGCAATTTGATGCTGTCGAGGGATACGGGATCGTCGCCGGAAATAATGCTGAATCGAGGATATTTCGCGGTCGCTATCGCTTCCTTCAAGCCTTGGCCGAGACCTTGATTGCGCGGGTGATGGATGGAGCGGATAAAGCTGTATTTCGATTCGAGTTCCTTGATAACCTCGCCGGTTCCATCCGTGCTGCCGTCGTTGACGATGATTAAATCGAGGGGAATGCCGCCGAGGCTATTCGCCGCTTCGATGATTTTCAGCGCCGTATTTTTCAAATGTTTTTCTTCGTTCAACGCGGGAATGTAAATGGAAATCATCGCAGAGCAACTCTTTTCCTCGATGAAAAACTTCTAATCTTTCGAACGAAGCGATTCTAGGGATTGCTGCAAGAATAATCGCAAATCTGCATCGCTTTTAGGCTCCCAAGCGGGAAAATTATTTTCTTCAGGATAGAACGGACCCGCCGCCGCTTCGTGAATCACGGCGAAATCGGACAATAAAACAACGGAATGCCATAATGAAGAAGAGATGCGGTATATGAAGGTTTTTCCGCTTCCTCTCGGCCCCATTTCGATTTTGTTAATCGCTTTTCCTTCCTCGTCGAAAAGAAGGACGGCCAAATCGCCCTCGATGACATGAAACGATTCGCTTTTGCCTACATGCCGGTGGGGACGAACCAAAGAATCCCGGCAAAATGCGATGACCATTTCCTGCACCAAGTCTTTATGGTTGCGATGAAGGCAAAGGCGCGAACGCCTTCGCGGCGAAGCCTCCGCTTCCTGCTTGAGTTTCGACAACCAGGCTTCATCGACTTCGATAATGTCCTGTTCGCAAAAAAACGCTTCCGCCATTAAACGCCGCTCCGATAGAATTCTTTAATTTGCTTTATGACGTAATGGATGTCGTCTTCCGTTAACTTTTCATGGCAGGGAACGCACAGAATCCGCTTCAACAGCCGTTGCGCGTTGGGATATTCTCCCTTTACGCCGTTCCGATAAGCCGGTTGTTCGGGCATCAATATAGGATGTTGGATTTTGGTCTCAACACCTTGGGCTTCGAGAAAAGTTTTCAATTCGTCTCGTCGGGATGCGCGTATGGTGAAGGTATAATAAACATTCCATTCACCCGCCGATTCGCACGGCAAATCGACGATTCCCGCCAATTCTATTTGATAAATCGCCGCGAAGCGTCTTCGCGTTTCGATAATCTCTGACAATCCGCGCAAACGTTGCAGGAGAACGGCGGCTTGGATCGTATCCATCCTTCCATTGAGACTGGTTTCGTAGCACGTCTCGCGGTTGACAACGCCATTATACCGCAGGTAAATCAGCCGGTCGTAAAGTTCCTTTTCATCCGTCACTACAACGCCCGCTTCCCCGCAAGCGGCGAAGACTTTCATAGGATTCATGCTGAAACAAGCGATGCGGCCATAAGAACCTGCAACTTGGTCATTCAATCGCGCGCCAAAAGCTTGGGCGGCATCTTCGATCACTATGAGATTATGCTTTTGCGCCAGTTCCATGATTTCCGGCATGCGGCATACCTTGCCAGTATAGTGCACAGGAACGATGGCTTTCGTTTTGGGGGAAATGAGTTTTTCGATGCTTAGCGGATCGATATTCAAATCGTCGCGGATATCGGCGAAAACCGGCGTCGCGCCTGTCATGGCTATAGCGTTAGCAGAAGCGATCCAGGATAAAGAAGTAGTAATGACTTCGTCTCCACGTCCAAGATCAAGACTTTTTAAACCTAAGTATAAAGCGTCCGTCCCGGAATTGACGCCGACGGCGTATTTCCTTCCACAATAAGACGCGATGGCTTCTTCGAATTCCTGAACTTCCGGACCTAGAATGAAGCGTCCATGAAGAAATACCTTATTGATCGCTTCTAACAAATCGTTTCGAGATTGATCGTCGAGGATGCGCAAATCTAAAAAAGGTACTCGTCTTTCCATTATCATTCATCACCAAATCGAAGATGCTCGGTTTGAGATCGATCTTCGTCTTTATTCCGTTAATTTGGGAGAAAAACCAATGGCGAAATAATACCACGCCATTTTGGAATATCCCGTGTGAACCAGTTCGTCATTCATGGTGAACGCAATCGTGCGATGGTAATATTGATCGATCAAAGTCATCAACTCTTCTTGCTCATAACAATGAACATGGGATGCTTGGCTTAACGGACTTTGATAAGGATAGGAATAAATGCTTGGCGAGCCGATGACGATCATTCCATGTGGCTTGCATCGGGAAGCCATAGCGGCGATCAATCGATTCCCTTGCTCTACGGTCAAGTGTTCGATGACGTCCAGGGCAATAACTACGTCGAATTTTTCTGGAAGATTCAATTCGAACAAGTCGCCTTGAATAAACTTGCAATTCGAACGCCGATTGATAGATCGCGCCTCTTCTATTTCCGTGCATTTCAATTCGACGCCCGTGGCTTCGGTGCAATGCTGACTGAGAAAAATGCAGCCGAGTCCAGACCCCGAACCGATCTCCAATAGACAGTCGCTTTTCTTGATTAACCGGGCGACGAATTTATATCGCGCTAACCGGATCAGAAACCGCAGCATATCCTTTTCAATAAAACTGGCGTATTCCGGCGGCAGGGTGATCGGCGGATGCTGGGCGTATAATTCCTGCACCAATTTCTTATATTG
The DNA here is from genome assembly GCA_040755155.1 of Candidatus Omnitrophota bacterium. Classification (NCBI taxonomy): domain Bacteria; kingdom Pseudomonadati; phylum Candidatus Omnitrophota; species Candidatus Omnitrophota bacterium. The sequence continues at coordinate 22,071 of JBFMBP010000153.1, forward strand.
TTCCGGATCGGCGTTGTAGGTCCCGATATCAATATCCATTGCCTTGTTCTTTCAGTTTCTTTTCCCATTCCAACATATCTTGACGGCGATCTTTGAGCCTAATGGCGGGAACGCCCGCATAGACGCCCCACGGTTCCAGGTCTTTGTTGACGAGAGAAAGCGCGCCGACCGAGCAGCCTTCACCCAACGCGCAAGCGGGAAGCACGACGCTTCCCGCTCCAATCAGGACGTGCTTTCCGAGAGTGACTTTCCCTTTCTTCCCCCCAGTCATTTCCGGCGGAACTATCGGCCCTGAAAGAAATTCTCCCGAATAGTCATCGCTAGAAGTAAATATTTTCACCCCCGGCGCCAAGGTGACGAAATCTTCCATAACAAGGCCGTACTTCGCACCAATAAAACAGAAATTGGGGATGCTTACATAATGGCCAATCTCTAACGGCCCCGTAGCGATGATAATGGTAAAGTCGTCAATGCGAACATGATCGCCTAGCGATATATTCTCCACGCCGTAAACGCTGGCGCGGTTATGGATTTTTATATTCTTGCCCAGTCGGCGAAAACCGTAATTTTTTAGTTCGTTTTCGGTTAGGTATTCCCCGCCAAGATTCATTTTTTTCTCAGTTCTAATCTAATAAAAAGGGTATTTTAAACCAGTCAAATAGAAACTACGGCTTGCATTTCACTAAGCACCGCCCCGTAATCTCGCCCTTCGTCATTTTCTCGATGGCGATGTTAATGTCGTCTAGGTGGAAATGGTCCGTAATCACTTCTTTCAAGTTCAATTTCCCCGCCTGGCATAATTTGATGTAGCGGGGAATGTCCTCCGTGGGATACGTTTCGCCGCCTTCGGAGCCGGTGATGATTTTCTTGAAGTGAATCGGCAGAGAATAGATAGTAATATTATTCCCTTTTTTGGGAACGCCTACCAATACGACTTTCCCTTGCGGTTTGGTCAATTCATAAGCCAGTTCGATGATGCGCGGTTGGCCAGTGTTATCGATGGCGACATCCACGCCTGCGTTTTCCACGATCTTCTGGATTTCTGTTTTCGCATCCGTTTTGTTGGAATTGATAATGTGGGTTGCGCCCAATTTGGAAGCCAGCTTTAACTTGTCGTCGAAAAGGTCGATGGCGATAATGGGATAGGCGGAGACCATCGCCGCCGCCTGGACCATGTTGAGGCCGACGCCTCCCGCTCCGAAGATAACGACAGATTGGCCGATCTTTACTTGAGCGTTGTTGTTGATGACGCCTATAGCCGTCGTAACGGCGCAGCCGAAGAGGGGCGCGGTCTGCTGGTCGAAATCCTTGGGAATGGGCGTAATGCGGTTTTCCGAAACGATGGAATATTCGCTAAAAGTGGTCACCCAGCCGGAATTGACGCGCTGGCCGTTCCAATCGTAAGCGGGGGGATTGGCTTGGATTCCCTTCCCTTTCCGCCAATGCAGCACTACAAGATCGCCGGGTTTGGCCGCCGTAACGCCGGGGCCGGTTTCGATCACCGTTCCCACGCCTTCATGACCCAGCAGATGGGGCAGGAACTTATCCGGTCCCTTGGCTGCCTGGATTTCGTTAATCTGCGCGCCGCAGATGCCGCTGTAATGAATCTGCACCAAAACCTGGCCGATATCGAGTTGCGAAGGCAGAGCGATTTCAGCGATGGCCAACGGCTGGTTGGATTCCACCAGTATCGCCGCCTTCATGGTTTTCACGGATGTCATTCGATGTCTCTCCCGGTTGTTATGTTCCTGCTCAAGGGCAGAAAAAACCTTGCCCTTGGCGCCCATTATTTTAGAAATAGAAATTACTCGAAATAGATAAATTCGTAGTCGCCTGTATATCCGAAATGGCGGTATAGCCAAATCCATTCCGCCGTATCGAAGAAGGATTCGCAGGTCAGCGCCCAGCATTGCAGGTTGAATTGCTCCAGCTCGTTGCGGTAGCTTTCCAGCATCACATAGCGGTTAACGCCCACGCGCTCGATTTCCCGCAGCGCCGTCTCTAGCTCGAAAATGCGCAGGTTATGCAGGCAGCCCAGCGAAATCGCCAGGTCGAAATAATTATCGCCCCAAGGATAGGCGTCCTGCGCGCGATAGCGGATCAGATGATCGCGGATGCCTTCCGGCGCGTCGGCGAGGCCGTGGCGGGAGATGTCGAAGCCGACGACTTCGGATTCGGGCAGTAATTGCTTCAGTTCGTAAAGCAAATGCGCCTTGCCGCAGCCCACGTCCAAAATCTTGGCGTTGGATTTCAAGTTATAAATGTCGATTAACTGCTTAGCGACGACGGACCAACGCCCGTCGTATTTATAACCGCCGTAGCCATAACGGCGGTCGCCGTCCCAATAGTCGTATTCGTATTCCTTCGCTTTCAACATGCAATGGACTTTATCGTCAACCATGCGGTCGATATACGCCCGTTTCGCTCTTTTGTGCAGAGGAGTAACGATGTTCAACAAACGGCCCATAAGCCTTCTCCTTCTAGTTCTGAATATTATTCGCTCATTTTACGCATTTCCATTCCCTCGCCCTTTGGGAGAGGGTTAGGGTGAGGGGGCTAAGTTTAATCTTATCAGCCCTCACCTAACCTCTCCCAATCTTGGGAGAGGGATAGGGAAAACAGCAAAATCATAATAAAATGGTCTTCGTGCGCAACATGCGTTATTTAGTCACCCTCATTTCCACAAACGGCGCGGCATTCAAATCGATTTGGCCGAACATGGCGCGCGCCTTGGCGAGTTGCGCCTCCTTGACGGCGTCGAAAACTTCCGGTGAAGAAGCGAAGCGGCGGCGGTCGGCGCCGACCTTGATAAATTCGTTTAAAAGGATGCAGCACCATTTGACCTGATAGACGGGCCGCAAAAGCGCAATGCGCCGCAACAGGATTTCCGGCTTGGAAATATCATTAACTATAATATCAATAAAAAAAGGATGCAATGATCGCGGGATGGGCGTTCCCACATGGCATAAGAAATCGCAGACCATCTTAGCGGCGTCGTCCCAACCGGCGTATTCGAAATCGAGAAAGCGAATGCGTCCTTCCGGCGTCAACAAGGCGTTATGAAAACCAAAATCCGATGGCGAAAGGCAGCGTTCGTCATGAGTCAACTCCCTTTCCATGGCGGCAGGACCGCCAGCAGATCGGTTGACGGCTTCTTTGATTCGCGCCCATATTGTTTTCATTTCATTCTGGATGAAATCTCTCGCCGCGCCGTCTATGGGTGATGCATCTTTCACGGCTTCCAACATTTGCAGACGGCGGTCGACGCAACGCAGATGGCTCGCCAGGCTGAAGCACGCTTCCGAGCCGATGGGCAGCATTTGCGCTTCCGGCGCTTCTTTATGGCGATTTACCTCCCGGAAAAAATCGACGGCGATGCGAATTTTTTCTTCCGTAATTTCACTCGCCTGCAACCGCCGCCCTTCGACGAATTCATACAGTCCCATACCATGCTCGGAATCCCGCGCCAAGGGTTGAGGCAAAGCGCGCAGCCCTTGATTCCAGGCGAATTGCGTAAAGCGAAATTCGGAATCGAGCCGGTCGCGAGGATCGTTTTCATGGCGAAAATAGGCTTTGAGAAAATAACGGGATCGATCCAATTCGATGCGGTAGCCGCGATTGTTGCCGCCGCCAGGAACGGGATGCAGCGAAAAATCGCCGTTCAGACCGGCGGACTTCAACAAGGAGGGAATAGCGGCTTGAATTTCGGATTCCGTAATCACGCCAACGCCTTTTAATTAATTAAAAAGTAGGATGAGTCGCGTTTTTTGACCCATCGGTTTTCAATAATGGATGGGTCAAACGGCATGACTCATCCTACGCTCGTAATCCCTAATCGATTCGAAACCAGCTGCTTCTCAATGAGGAAATTATCTCTTCCCACGAATGAAAGATCGAATAATCGCCGTCGGAAGAATATAGATAATGAGGATCGAATAAAACCTTCTTCACTTGAGATGGAAACTGCGCATGGCGCAGACATTCGGGAAGATCGTCGATAAACCAAGAACATCCCAACTCGGCGATGCGCTCCAGTTTTTTTTCCAACGTTAATTCGAAAAATACTTGCTCCCGCGATAATCCGATCCCGTCTTTTTCGTAAAAGCCATTCTCTTCCAGCCAAGCTTGCGCGCTTTGATGAAGATCGCAACGCGGCCCGATGACGGGATAGCGGGTTTTAAAACTGACGATGCAAGGCTTAACGCCCCAAGCGCAACAATCGCGGAAAAAATCGGCGACTCCAGGATAGGGCTGCGCTTCCAACATGCGCAAACCGTAGACGCGCCCTTGCAATTCCGTCCAGTCGTCTTCCCTTCCCTGGCGGCGCAGGTAATCCCGTACTTCGTTTTTTGAATCAGGAACGTCTTGAGGGATCAATCCCAATTCCATAGCGGCGCGATGGAAGAGGCCGTCGTAACACACAATTGTATTGTCGAAATCGATTCCGATGAGAATCCCAGGCATAGAGTATTCTACTATTAATGAATGGAATTAAAGAAGATTTTTAATTTTCTCTGCGATGCTATCCGCATCCAAACCGTACTGTCTTCGAGCGAAATTCTGAGAGCCGGTCTCATAGAGAAAGCGGTCGGCGGAACCAAACCGCGCTAATTTCGCCGGGAAGGGCGGACGATCGGCAAGCCATTCCGCTACGGCGGCGCCGAAGCCGCCGATCAGGCTATGTTCCTCGATCGTCGCCACGACGCGGCAATGGCTGAACACTTTTTTCAAGCATTCTTCATCCAATGGCTTCACGGTGTGAAAACTTTCCACTCTCGCCGAATATCCCGCTTGTTCCAGCTTTTCTGCCGCTTGCAAAACAACGGAGATCATATTTCCCGTACTCAGAAGGCAAACGTCGTTTCCTGGACGCAGGCAAATCGATTTGCCGATAACGAAATCCGGCGGGGCGGCGTGAACGACGGGTTCGTTTTTCTTGCCGATGCGGATATAAATCGGTCCGTCATGCTTCAAGGCGGCGCGCACCGCCGCTTTCACTTCCACAGCATCCGCCGGACAGATCACCGTCATCCCCGGAAGAACGCGCAGCATGGCGATGTCTTCGCAAGAATGATGCGTAGCGCCCAGGCTGGCGTAGGAAAGGCCGGAGCCGGTGCCAACGATGGTTACGGGGACATTATGATAGCAGAGATCGACCCGGATTTGCTCCAGACACCGCGCTGTGATGAAAGGGGTAATGGTGTAGCAGATGGGACGCAATCCGCTCATGGCCATCCCCGCCGCGACGCCGATCATATTGGCTTCGGCGACGCCGCAATTGTAAAAGCGGTTGGGGCTGAAATCTTTAAACTGATTGAACAAACGGTTGCCGATATCCCCCGCTAATAACACCAGCCTGGGGTCTTCCTGCGTAAGTTCCGTTACAACAGCGGCGAAAGCGTTTCTCATGATTCCACCAATCCCAACTCCCGCTTCGCCGCGAACACCTCTTCTTCCGTAGGAACGCGGTAATGCCAGTTATTGTCGTCCTCCATGAAAGAGACGCCTTTGCCTTTGACCGTCTTGGCAATAATCGCTCTTGGCTTGCCGGAACCGTCGGGAACGGTATGGAGCAGCGCGCATAAAGCCGATAGATCGTGGCCGTCGATTTCATGAGCGTCCCATCCGAAAGCCGCCCATTTTTCCCGCAACGGCTTCAGCGCCAGCACTTCTTCGCTGCGTCCCGTCGCCTGCCATCGGTTGTAATCCACGATGACGGCGATGTTGTCCAAGCCGTGCGCAGGGGCCATCATCGCCGCTTCCCAGACGGAGCCTTCGTTGCATTCGCCGTCGCTAAGCAGCGCAAACACGCGGTACGTATGCCTCAAAATACGGCCCGCCAGCGCCATGCCGATGCCCAACGATAAGCCATGTCCCAGCGATCCCGTCGCCGCTTCGACGCCGGGGATGCCCTTGGGACATGGATGCTCGGCGAAATGGCTGCCGTCCTGGGCGAAGGTGGTTAGTAACTCTTCGGGAAAGAAAGATTTGTATGCCAGCGCAACGTACAACGCCGGGGCGGCGTGTCCCTTGCTTAATATAAAACGATCCCGGCAAGGATCGCCGGGCGCCTGGTGATCGATGCGCAGAACGCTCCAATAACAGGCTGTCAAGATATCCACGCAGGAGAGCGAAGAGCCGAGATGCTGCGTTTTGGTCAGGTGGGAAAGTTCCACCACCCGCCCGCGAATACGCCGGGCGATCTTCTCCATCTCTTTAATGGGCGCAGGGGTCATATCCAAATATTCCTATTCGCCAAGAACGATGCGCTGAGGAAAAACCCGTCTATATTGTCCTAGCAAATATTCCATTTCCATCCAGAATTATTATTTCATGTTACGAAGTCGCTGTTCTCTCGCCTAGGGGATAAGTATTTCACAACCAATTGGAACCATCATTCAAGAAAAGCGTAAAGGTTTCTTTATGTAGCGTTATTGAATCGCGAAATCACGAAAAGGCTCGAATTTCACGAAATATTTGAATCACTGATATCTCGGATTCTATTGGATATCACGGAAAATCTCTTTCGCAACGCTATTCCTTGCGCCAACCGCTTTTCCTTTTTTCGTGTTTTTCTTTTTCATTTCGTGTTTTCGTGATTCAAACGACGATGGTAAGAGATTCCTATAATTTCCCATGGCGCATTACATGACTTATTATTTCATCAACGATTCAATATGGCGCGTGAAGCATAGGGAATCAATGGGTTCGCGGTTGCCCACCACGGCTACGGCTTCGGCGCCAGCCACATTGCCCATAAACGACAATATATCCAACGGCGCCGACTGGTAAGCGCAAACCGAAGCAAGAGCGAAGAAAGCATCGCCGCCGCCAACACGGTCCACGACGCGGATGGCCAAGGCGGGCGACTCCAAATACCCCTCTTCTTTGCGGTAGCAGGTGCATCCCCGCTTGCCTTGCGTGATCGCGATTTGATCCGCTTGCATTTTCTTGGCGATTTGTTGAACAAGGGGATAACAGCCGCTATAACGGTCGCGGCATTCCAAGCGCATCTCCTCTTCCGACAAACAAACGAAATCGGCCTTCGCGTATTTCGAAATCGTATGGTAGCCCATATTTCCCGCATTGGCCTGGGTTAGCAAAGCGAGAAAATTCGAACGGCTGCTCAGCGCTTGCGCCGCCGGCCGGTCGATCATCCCATGTCCATAATCGGCGACGATAATCAAATTGTAGCGGCTGAGCATTTCCTCCAGGCGAGAGCATAACGTTTGGCTGTCCCGCTCGTTGAGCGGTTCGTCGTTCATCGTATACACTTCGAAAACAGGAAGTTCGAAATATGGTTCGCGATATCTGCGCTTGACGATCGTCGGCGAATTGGATTTTCGTAAAAATGTTGGATGGATGTTTTTGTTCAACCGTTGGCGAATCCAATCCTCGCGCGGCTCTTCGCTTCCCAGCATCGACAACAATCCCACCTCGCCGCAAAAGCCCGCCAGATGGTTGGCTATGGCCGCCGCGCCGCCGACGAACTCCTCGTCGGATATGTACTTCATCGGCAAAATGGGAGCGTGGGCGGAGATATTGAGCGCATTGCAATAAAAATATTGGTCGATGATGGTTTCGCCGATCACCAACGGCTTCAATTCCTTGGCCGAATGGAGGTATTTCAAAATATCCTGCACGGAATAGGTCTCGCTCAAAGAATGCAGATATTGTTCCACGGACTCCGGAAACGGCGAGAAATGTTTGTTGATGAGGAAAGACGAACTGGATGTAATATCCTCGATATAAGCGATTTCGCCGTTGACGGCGGCGATGGCGATCTCTTCCCGCATGATCTCCGGCGTGCGTTTGTCGCGGTATTCGGCGCCTTTGGCGTAGACGTCCGGCTTCAACGCCGCGATAGTCTCTTCCGCCGTCGGCCATTCGTTGATCGCTACATAATCCGTAAAATCAAGCGCCGCCAGCGATTCCGCGCGCAAACCTTCTGGAAATACCGGACGATGCGGCCCTTTGTTCACAAAGCGGTCAGGCGTAACGGTCGTGATGAGAACATCGCCCAACTTTTTCGCCTTGTGCAAGTACCGGATATGCCCGATATGAAGCAGATCGAAAACACCATGGCACAGGATCGCCTTTTTCCGATCCTTATGCAGATTCTCGATAATCTCCGCCAACTCGCTTATTTTTTTTATCTTATCGAAGAAACTCATCGAATATTATACGCAAGCGAAAACATGGTTCCGCATCGCCCCTTTTCCAAAACATATTTCCAATCCAGGAAATTTTACGATTATATCAACATCTCGACGCCGGTTTAAGTCAACCGATGTGAAAAACCTTTGGTGAAAAATTTCTTTTCGAATAAGATTCGAACCTTATATTCATGGTTTATTTGGCCTCCCTGAATCCACGATTTCGCCGCCGCGTTCATCGATATCGCCTATTCCGGCAACTGGCGCAATACTTCATTCATATTTTCCCGGTACGCTTTAAGCGCCTGGCGTCCTTTGGGGGTTATCCTAAGGAGCGTTCGGGGAATTTTGTCTACGAATTCTTTCTTGATTTCGAGATATCCCGCTTCTTCCAGCTTGCTCATGTGCGAAGACAAATTTCCCCGTGTTAGGCTGGTTTGACGCATAACGAACAAGAAATCCGCGCAATCCACGGCGTATAAAACCGCCATGATCGCAAGCCGCGCCGGTTCATGCACCAAACGATCGATTTCGGGAAGAGATTGAAAATCGCCGGAATGGGATTCCTTAGATTTCATGAGCGATATCCTCCGGCGGAAACGGATTCATTCGCAAAAAACGGATGAAAACGATCGCTCCCATGATGGTTGAGATTATTCCAATTAGAAAAATCTGCCTTCCAAGAATTTCATAAAAAGATAGGCTATAAAAAAAGGGAATAACGATTCCACTGATTATGCAGATTATCCCCAACGACAGCCAACGTGGAGATTGATATTGGGACGCCAAAGTTACTGGTCCTATAGCCAACACAATTCCGTAAATAGCGGGGAAAAACCGCAGCGACCAAAAATTCCACCCTAAATTTTTCCCTAGAAACCATTGGAAAAGTGGGATAGTCGCTGCAGCAAGCAACAAAAACAAGGAAGTTACTCCCACTATTCCCGGAAGTTTTTTCGACAAGGTTATCCAGGGATGGGATTCTTCCTCCGAATTTAACGAGGCATAACCCATGCGGGGATAAATTAAACGCTTTTTGACGTACTTTATAAAAAAATAACAGAGAAACGGCAACAAGAAAGTAGGAATGGAAATCCACTTTATCCAAACGATCATCACAACGCCCAAAATCGTCAAATACAATCCTAGAAAAATCTCTAGGAGACCGTCTTGCATGAGCGATCTCTTGGCCCTTCGTTCAATTTCTTGAAAATCCAATTGAGAAATCATAGTAATTGACCTCCGTAAACGCTTGTTATTCGCAAATGAGTTTGCTTTGCAAACCTGTTTGCAATTCTATTATAAATAGAATCATCGTCAAGGTTATTCATAAAAAAATTTCTAAAAAAAATATTTGCCGTCTTTCCTTATCGCGGAATGATAAGAAAAGACGGCAATAAAAAACGGGCAAGCGCAATGCCTGCCCGTCCTTCGTTCATTGATTGAAATATCTTGAACGGCGATCTATTTCATAATCGTCAATTCCACGCGGCGGTTTAACGCCCGGTTCTCGTCCGACGTATTCGGCTTGATCGGCTTAGTCTCGCCGAATCCGCGCGCCGTCATGCGGGAAGCTTCAACGCCCTTTTCGATAAAGTAGCTGCGTACGGCATCGGCTCGGCGTTCGGATAGTTTCTGATTGTATTCTTCGGTGGCGATATCGCAGGTGTGACCGTCTACATAAATCTTTATTCCCGGATTCTCCTTCAATACGTTCGCCATATCATCCAGTTCGGGGAAGAATTGAGGCCGGATTACCGACTTATCGTATTCGAAGGTAACGCCGGGAACGGTCCAGCAGCCCCGGTCGTCCACTTTTGCCCCCTTGGGCGTATCGGGACATTGATCCGCGTCGTCGCATATGTCGTCTCCGTCGCTGTCGGGAATCGATACGATGAATATCTTACGAACGAAATCCACCATAGTATACTCGTTATAGAGATCCGTCCCCATGCGATATTCTCCGCATGGGCTTAATTCGACGAGTTTATTCAGAAATTCTTTCCCTTTCCGGCTAGCTTCGGTTTGGATGGCGTGAATGCAAACTTCGCCCTGTCCCGCCTTTACTAACTCCTTCATCGCTTTCAATGCACCGGGAGCAAACGTGGGAAGTCCATCGCTGAAGAGGATGACCACCGTCTTCCCCTGCCTCCCTTGCAGAACGGAAGCAGCGCCTTTAATAGCGCCTTCCATAGGCGTAATCCCACTCAAATAAGGGATATCTTTCGCCGCTGCGGCTAGTTCGGAGCGATTGAAAGGTTTCAGGGTTCCTACCTCCAACTTATCGCCGCCGAATACGATCAAACTCGTGGAAAAATCGCCGTCCGGGATCGCCGAAACGAACGATTCCACCAACGATCTAGCGAGGGCGATTTTTTCCTCGCTTTTCATCGAACGCGAAGAATCGACGATAATCACTGCTTGGTTAATCGCCACTTTCTCGCATTTCTCCGGTCCGACGGGACTGAGCACGAGTGGCTTTTTGTATGGAACCGATCCGCAGCCCGCCAACAAGAACGCAACGAATAAAACAGAGGCCCATTTCTTCATCGTGAATCTCCTTTTCTTCAAAATATGGATTGTATATATAAAAATTACGACTAGATCAAATTATTATCCAATGAGCCTCTTGCAAAACTCCATTATTCCTCCCCCAAGCGTGGGGGAGGTTAGGAGAGGGTTGCCTTAAGCCTAATAAAATCAACCCCCCTCTAACTCCCCCCAAACTTGGGGGGAGAATTAAAGCGTAGACTTAATCCTTTTTGCATGAGCCTCCAATTATGATAAATCCAATTATATAGAAGTTGTATAGAAAATCAATTCTTTTACTAGTAAGATTCCTCAACCAGCTTGTATCGAAATCTCAAGACGCTTCATGAGTTAAAATGAAGAGTTGACCGCTCTTTTCCATACATGCAATGGAACCACGCCTTGCGATGCGTCCGCGATATCTCTCATCTGGTTGCTGGGATCGATAGTTTCCAGGCGGCGATTCATGCGCTTCCATCGCTTTTCCCCCAAGGCTTTCCGTTCGACTTCCAACTTTTCACGATAAGGGCGAATCTCGCCGTTACGAAGCGCTTCTAGGTCAAGTAGATCGATGCGCCATTTCCGTAGACTCAGCAACAGCAAATCGCCGGTCGCAAGGTAAAGAATGCCCCCGCGCCGGTAGGCTTCCGGCGTAACGTGACCGACGGCGGCGCCGTAACTTACGCCGGAATAACGCCCATCGCTGATGATCGTAACCATTTTCTTCAACGACTGATTGCAATTGATATGGTGCATGGGCGTAAACATTTCCGGCATTCCATACCCTTCCGGCCCAACGCCAGCGATAATAAGCGCAATGCGCAGCGCCGAATCTTCGATCAAGCGCCGGAAAAGGCGCTGCGTCCCCTTGATCTTCTCTAAGGAGGGATCGTTCTCGCTGGTATTATGCCGGTGGATGCAAAGAAGCGTCTGGCGATTTAGTTTTGCCATCGCTTGAAAACGATTCAGCAGATCAACATCGAGCAAGCGCGACGTCGCCTCCTCCTCGTTTTCGCAATAGAGAACCACGGCGATTTTATTGTCGAATTCGTCTAACTGCACATCGGGCATCCCGCTGATTTTCACAATGGCGGAATCGAAAAAATTGCCTTGCAGGATATCGATTCCACTGACGGCCCGCCGAGGGTGGGAAAGGATGATGGGATTGTCCTTCACGTTCGCAGCGGCGAGACGCTGTTTGTTTTTCAACCGCTGCTTCCAGGTCGTACCAGTCATTGTCGGCGCGTTCTCGGCGATGGGAACGCCGTTGCGGCGCAGTTCGTACAGCATCGTATCCACCCCGCGAATGCGTCCCTCTTCGCTTTGCCGCGCCAGCGCGAAGATATCGCGCCCCAGCGTCAAGCTAAAATCGAAGAGATCGGGAATAGGAAATTGGCGGCGGATGCGGTCGTAATCCGCCAATGTGAAGCGGCGTCCAGCGTAAATCATGGAAGCAACCAAATGCATCGTCAAATTGGTCGATCCCCCCATCGCGCTATGGACGCGCACAGCGTTTTCGATATTTTGAATGACGATATTTGAGACGCCGAAAGCGGAATCGTTGCATACGGAAAGCATATCCACCACGGCTTCATCCACTTGCCCGAACGTTGGCGGCTCGGTTAAAAAATCCAACGCTGGATGGGCCAATCCCAAAGCGCAAACCAGATGGCGGCTGCTGTTGCCGGTTCCGTTGAAAGCGCAAATGCCGCCCAGCCGGTGGCAAGTATGGACGGCTAAGCGTTTTTCCAATTCTTTATGCCGTTTGATCGAAATGATCCCTTTTTGCTCCGCCCGCTTCAGAATGCCTTGAAAAGCCTGGTTCGTGGTGCATTGCAATAGATAACGCAGCGTTTCGCGTATATCGCCGCCGATATCCGGCGCGCCGTTCTCATCGGCGCGAGCGGCGATTTGCAACAGATCGCTTCGCAAATCGTCAGGAAAAACGCCGCCGCGCAAGACATGAGCGGGAGCGAAGACGCCGAAGACGGGCGCTTCTCCCCTCGCCCGCCGTGTAACGTCCAGCGAAGCGAGGGCGTTGACAATGGCGAAGGGGGTTTTGTCGCAGCCTTGAAGGACGAAAGCGCCGTGGTAGGAGTGGCTTTCCATCTGGTTGACGACTATGGCGCTGACCAGGTTGCGCGAGGCGAGGGAGTAGCACATCCCCTGCGTGCTCTGCGCCGTTCCATCGCACATGACGGGAACGCCGAAGGCGAAGGGAACGGCGCCGCGATTCCAAAGGCTGGCAACCGCTTTCAACATCGCCGCTTCATCCATAATATGCGCGGGTTGATCGGGCGAACCCGTAATCACGGCTACGCGAGGCGCGTTTTCTTCCAGCCGGTCATATATTTCCTCCAACGTCGCGCCATCGGGATTTTTCAGATAATCCCCCGCCCGTTCCAGCAGCCGGGCGACGCAAATCGGTTCGTTGGCTTTCCCCTGCACTTCCTTGGCGTAGGGATTGGAACCTATCAGTATCCGCATCTTTTTCGAAGAATTTTTTCGGCGCATCAATTTTTCCTTTTTATTGCAGAGGTCTGGCGAAAATCTTACTCAATCATGTTACGCGCGGCGAAAAAACTAAGGTGATATTGGGATCTTCGATTGAATCACGAAAACTCGAAAGAATGAAGAAAACACGAAAAAAACTTAAATTCAATTAACATTAGGGATTGCGCCATAAAAAGGATTTTTCCGTGTAATCCTAAAGCATCCGTGATATCCGTGATTCAATACATTTCGAGGAATTCGCGCCTTTTCGTGGTTTCGTGTTCCAATAGCGCAACGAAAAATAAAATCCATACGCTGCGTTGGATCGGCTGCTCCAACCTGCGGGCAGGATGCCCGCGCTCCCAGACTGCGTAACATGAGTTACTCAATCCACATGAAAAACCTCTTCCATATTGGCCCACCATTCACCTTCCGCCCGCGTTTCCAATGGTTCCTGGCAAGGCTTGCAATGGCTCCACCAATCCTGCGTCGTTGGATCGGCCGCCATCTTGGCCATGTCGGCGGCGAAATCGGCTCCAACATACTCGAAATAGCTGAAGAGAAAGCCGTCTTTGAAATATATGGAATAATTGCGGATATGGCATTGCTTAATCATATCCAAAACGTCCGGCCAGACGGCGGCGTGCAATCTTTTATATTCTTCCAATTTTTCCGGACGCACTTTAATAACCATGCCGTAGCGTTTCATAGTGCGAAACCTCGCTTTCTTGGAATTTTTTGATATTTTATCAAATTACAGAAGCAAACGGCATGTCTCGATCCATTTCAATCGCGGGAAAAGAGAAAAATAATGAACCAGCAAACGCGCCGCCGTTTTTTACGAAATTCCGCTCTGAACGCCGCAGGAGCCGCTTTGGCGTGGGAAACTCGATCTGTTCTAGCGCAAAATCTTGGAGAACGCCCTCCATCTTCGCAGGACATTGTTGTTCTCAATCCTCAAAACCGCGTCCCCGTCAGCCTAATCATTGACGATTCGACTTGCCTGGTTAACTTGGCTCACTTCGGCATTCCCCAATTCAACGAAGTATTCCCCGATCGCTACCGGCAACCTTGGCGCGAACTGCCGCGCGAGATTCCCGACTCTTTCGTGCGAAAATTCGGGGAATGGTGCGCCGAGCATGGCGTCAAAGGCAAATACAGCCAGGTTCCCTGCCCCGCTTGCGTCGGCTGGCTGGACCGCGATCTTCCCGGCTGGTCCAAACGGGAATTGGAAGAGAGTTTGAATCTGGTTCGCACCCTCATGGCGCCGAACTGGGACATCCATCCGGAAATGATTACGCATACTTGGGTAATCGACGTGAAAACGGGACGTCCTTTTCCTGAACGCAGCGAAAACTATATGGAAAATTGGGGCTGGTCGGTGGGCAAATCGGCGGACGAATTGACGGAATACCTAAGTTATGCGCTGCGCATTCTCAAAAACGCCGGATTTTCATGCGAAGGGATCACTACGCCCGGCGGATTCGGGAGCCGTTCCCGTCCCGCGTTGGCGCAGGCGACGCTGCAATCCTGCCGCGATGTTTTCAACGCCGAGATTCCCCATTATTTCCGCGACTTGTTCACCGACGAACAAAGCGTTGCGCCTTTAGTACAATACGCCGCTGGAATCGACGGCCCCCATCCCGAATGCGTCGTCTCCATCATCGGCTGCACCGGCGATTGGTTTGGCGGATGGGATGGCCTGGTTCCCGGTTCCGCCGATCTATTGATAACGGAAGATGGACAGGGCGGACGGTTGCCCCAAGTGATTGCGCGGGGCGAACCGGCGATTATGGTATGCCATTGGCCGGGGATTTATTTCAACGGCGACGAGATCGGCTTCCGAATTTTGCAAAAAGCCGTTCTTCGCCTGCATTCGGCTCATGACAATATTATTTGGATGAAACTAAGCGAAATCGCCCGCTATTGGGCGGCCAAGGAATTAACCCGCATCCAAAAAACGAACGGCCGCATCGATTTTCTCGCGCCTTTCGCATGTCCTCATTACACAATCCGAATTCCCGGCATTCTTACGGCGCCTCCTCGAATGGAGCAAGAAGCCAACCCATTAAAAGAAATCCAGCGCCCGTTGCAACTGGATAGCGGACGCTGGATGGTTGATGGCAATAATACGATACTATGTTTCGATTTGCCGAAAGGAAAATCGAGTCTTATTATTTAGCTCATGATACGCATTTTCATTCCCTCGCCCTTTGGGAGAGGGGTAGGGTGAGGGTGGTAAGTTCTATCAAATCAACCCTCACCTAACCTCTCCCAATCTTGGGAGAGGAATTGTAAAGATGGCAAATTCCATGAAAAAAGCCTACGTGCGTCACATGAGATATAAATGTTCGCCGCTTATTCGATTTCCAAAACCACGACAGATTTTGGCGGCAAGTTCGCCGTTAAATTCCCGCCGTCGATCTTGGCTCCATTGAAGGTAACCGGTTTAACGTTTTCCGGTTTGTCGAAGGTGTTATGCGCTGTAATCTCGTCGGCGGTCAGCAGCCGTCCGGAGACGCTTTTCGCTTGAATGCCTTTCAACTCACAGTTCAATTCCGCCGCATTTTTGGGATCGAAATTGCACAAAGAAATGTGAATTTTACCGGCTTGATCCCGCGAGGCGGAGACGTTCAATGAGGGAATCTTCTTACCGCCGAATTCGTAATCTCCGCATTGCAAATCCGTGGGTAGAGAAATGGCGTCTTGATGAACCTGGTAGAGATCGAAGACGTGATACGTCGGCGTCAGCAGCATTTTTTCCCCATCGGTCAACGCCATCGATTGCAGCACGTTAATGGTCTGTGCGATGTTCGTCATCTTCACGCGGTCGCAATGCTGATGGAAGATGTTCAACGTGAGGCCCGCCACCAGCGCGTCGCGCAGCGAATTTTGCTGGCGCAAGAAGCCGGGATTGGTTCCCGGTTCGACCTCATGCCATGCGCCCCACTCGTCCACGATCAGCCCCACTCTCTTTCGCGGATCGTATTTATCCATGATCGATCCATGCAACACCAAAATCTCATCCATTTTCAAAGCGCGATCGATTTGATCGAACCAATCCTCTTCGTCGAATTTCGTCGCCGAGCGGCTTCTCTTGCCCGAACCGCAGTAATAATGCAAGCTGAGGCCGTTCATGTTTCTACCCGCTTGCTTCATAAGAACTTCCGTCCAGTCCGCCCATCCACCGTTGGCGCCACAGGCGATTTTATATAGCCGATTGCCGGAAAAATTGCGCAAATAAGTCTGAAAACGCTTGTAGAGATCGGCGTAATAATCCGGCGTCATATTGCCGCCGCAGCCCCAGCTTTCGTTGCCGACGCCCCAGTATTTCACTTTCCACGGCTCTTGCCGCCCGTTCTGGCGCCGTAAATCCGCCATTGGGCTTTTGCCGTCGAACGTCATGTATTCGACCCATTCCTGCATTTCCTGCACGGAACCGCTGCCCACGTTGCCGCAGATGTACGGCTCGCAATCGATCTGCTCGCACAGGTCCATGAATTCGTGCGTTCCGAATTGGTTTCCTTCCGTCACCATGCCCCAATGAGTATTGACCATCGGACGCCGCTGATCGCGAGGCCCGATTCCATCTTTCCAGTGATACTCGTCGGCGAAGCATCCCCCCGGCCAGCGCAGCACCGGCGTATGAATCTTCTTCATCGCCTCCACAAGATCGTTGCGAATGCCGCGGGTGTTGGGGATCGGACTATCCTCGCCCACCCAGAAGCCGTCGTAAATGCAGTTTCCCAGGTGCTCGGAAAAGTGCCCATAGATATTCCGGTCGATCTCGGCTCCGCCCTTATCGGCGTGTATGACCAGGCGATTTCCCGCCAATTCTTCTCCATTTGCAGTGAAGATGAAACACATGAATCCCGTCGCTGCCAGAACGATGGCCCGCACGATTTTACTAAGGGAAAAAAACTTCTCGATTCTCCCTTGCATCATTCGATTGCCCTCCCTATTGTTAGTAGTCGCTTAACAAAGCGCAGCCTATTATCCTATATCTTTTGCTTAATCCAAGGGGGAAATATTCAACCGCCTATCATAAAGCGATTTTCCCAAATCCACCCCCTTGTAGAACAGGATTGTTTCTTTTTCCGATATTACGCATTATTATGAGATTCCAAAATAATAATCAATACGAACTCCATTCCTCGATCGATTAGGAGAATAACGATGAAGGATAGAATACAAGAGTCTCATCTTTGCAGCCGCCGTTCTTTTTTACGGTTAGGATTGGGATTGGCCGCCGCCGGTCCGGCGGCGCTGGCTTATGCGCAAACCCAAGAGACGGCGCCCTCCGCCGCCATTTCCCCCGCTCATCTAGCCAATGCCAAAGTCGCTATCGCCCGCTGCCGAACATACGGCAAAGAAGTGGAAGAATCGATCAAGAAATGCTTCGACCTTCTTGGCGGCGTCGGTTCTCTCGTCAAAGGCAAAACCGTAGCAGTGAAGGTGAACTTTACTGGCAGCCCCTATCAGACCCTGTTCAGCAAACCTCCGGGAGAGACTTACTTGACTCACGGCGCCACGGCTTGCGCCCTCGCTTCCATATTAATGGCGGAAGGAGCGAAAAGGGTTCGCTTTATCGAATGCGCCTATTATAAAAAAACTTTGGAAGAAGCCATGGAAATGGTCGGTTGGGACGTAAAATCGCTTATGCAAATCAATGGCGTGGAGGCGGAAAACACCCGCAATCTTGGTCAGGGCAAAAAATATTGCGAATTAAAAGTCCCCGGTGAAGGTTATCTCTTCAATTCCTTCCAACTGAATCACTCGTATGAAGACGCGGATATCTTCGTCTCGCTAAACAAACTAAAAAATCATGAAACCGCTGGCGTTACTCTCTCGATGAAAAATATGTTCGGAATCACTCCCTGCTCGCTTTACGGCGACGACGCCGGTTCCGAGGACGCTACCCAAGCGCGCGGCGCTATGCACGGAACCAGCGGCTGGGGCAAAAAGAATATCGTCTTGCCCGGCGCAAAAAAAGTATTAGACGCCGTTGCGGGCGTCGTCGTTCCCCGTATCGTCGTGGATATCTGCGCCGCCCGGCCGATTCACCTAGCCGTCATTGACGGCATCACATCCATGAAAGGCGGCGAGGGATTTTGGAACGCCAAGATTAAACCCACCGCCCCCGGCATCGTTATGGCGGGTCTGAATCCCGTCTCTACCGACGCTGTAGGAACGGCCGTGATGGGTTATGCGAATCCCAGAGCCGAACGTGGAACGGCGCCGTTCGAGAAATGCGACAATCATCTCCTGCTCGCCGAACGTGTGGGCTTGGGAACGGCGGACCTCTCGAAAATCGACGTGCGCGGATTATCGATCGAAGAAGCCCGTTATCCCTATAACGCATAAGAGAATTGCGAAATCCTATCGACGCGGATGGCGCCTTGAATCGGCGCCGTCCGCTTATTCTATTCGGCCATTTTATCCCCGTGCATTCCTAAGCGTCCATCAAGAAAACTTCTGCGCTTTCTCCTATTCACGCCTTAAATGCAACCCCTTTTTTTGTTACTATTTTTCCAAAGGCTATAGACAGCCTCTGAGAATTTCTCATGCGGGAGAAAAAAGCAGGGCGGCGAATTGATTTCTTTTTTGAGGGTGAAGCCATAACATGAGCGGAATACCACGAGCCTTTGTTGCCAGCACAAGTCCGTTGATCTCGCGATTCATTGTCAAGTCGTGCTTGAAAAACGGCGTCGATCCCATCGAAATGCGCAACGAATGCGATTTGTTGAAAGAACTGTGGCAGGCCAAACCCGATCTCATCTTCATCCAGGCTACGATCATCGAACAAGCCGACGTCAACGTCGTCGCCCGCGTGAAAGTGGACGAACACATGGGACGCGCTCTTTTCGTGGTAACGGCTTCCCGCGACGACGGCGCGGATTTCGCTTATAAAATCGGCGCCGACGCTTTTCTACCCGTGCCTCATACTGAAGCCCAAATCGAAGCCATCTTGCGGCATGTCCTTCCTTGGCCCAAAAAAATCCTACTTGTCCATTCGCTGGAAGATCCGCCGGTCTCTCTTCGGCAAAAGCTCATGTCGGCGGGGTACAGCTTAGTAGCCGCCGATTCCGGCGAAGAAGGCGTAAAAACCGCCGCCGCCGAATCGCCGGATTTGGTCCTGTGCAATTTTCAACTGCCGGACATGAGCGGACTTCGATTGTGCGAACGCATCAAAGAATCCATACTGCTCAATCATATCCCCGTTATGGTTCTTAGCCGCGAATGGAACCTGGAGACGAAGGAAAACTGCTTCGAATCCGGCGTGCATCAGGTTCTGCGCTATCCCTTCGAATCGGGCGAAAATTTACGCATCATCGCCTCCGTCGTCGACGCGCCCCGCAAGAGCAAAAAATTCAAAGCCCTCGTCGTCGACGACAGCCCGCTGGTTCGCGAAGTCGTCGCCAAGATGTTCCGCCAAATCGGCTTTTTCGTCATCACGGCGGAAGACGGCCGCGAAGGACTGCAAGCCGCCATCGCAGAAAGCCCCGATATCATCACCTCCGACTGCGAAATGCCGGTGATGGACGGCTATCAATTTTGCATGAGGCTCAACCAGGATCCGCGCACGAAAAATATCCCCGTCATCATGATCACAGCCCGCAAATCGAAAGAAGATAAGGAAAGAGGCCGCAACGTGGGCGTCGCCGTCTATATGACTAAACCTTTCGAAGTGGAAGAACTCGAACGCCGGGTGACTCAAGTGCTGGTTTCGTGAATCGCAGCGATAAATAATTTTTTGATAGGCTCGCTCTCTTGGCGCAAATTATTTCTTCGATCTGCATTCCATCCAAAATAAATTATGGAATTCTACAAACGCGAAACCCTATGTTATAGTACTTACCTTCAGAAACCGTATAATGGAACGCCGAACGGCAACTGCTGGAATAATCGAACCAACTCCCGCCTCTGATAACAATGGACGTCCCTGTTTCAGGACCTTGCGGATCGACTTGCGGCCATCTCGCGTAAGGCGCTTCCCACCAATCCGAACACCATTCCCATACGTTTCCGTGCATATCATAAAGTCCCCAAGGATTGGGCAGTTTCAAACCTACTTCGTGAGGCTGATCGCTCGAATTTGTGCACCACCACATATACTGGTCGTGAATCGGCGAAAATTCCCGTTGATCGTCTGTTTCAAGAATATCCCCATAAGAAAATCGCGTCCTTGTTCCCGCTCGGCAAGCGTATTCCCATTCCGCTTCCGTGGGCAAACGAAAGATTCCTTGACCTAGTTGGTTCAATTTTTCAATGAATTCCTGGCAATCGCTCCATAAGAGATTTTCAACGGGATTGTTTGGATTTCCTTGAAAATTGGATGGATTCGACCCCATAACCGCTTGCCACTGCGCTTGTGTTAATTCATATTTCCCCAAATAGAAATCCTTCGATATCGTCACTTCATGCGGCGGCCAATCGTAATCGTTCGATCGTCCGCGTTCGCTGTAAGGCGCACCCATTACAAACATCCCCGTTTTAATCAAGACCATCTCCAACGGCTTCGCGCCTTCGGGAAGATTGGGAAGAGGAATTGTAACCGAAATCCCGCTTGGCGCCGGCGTTGCGGGAAAAGTAAGGCTCTTCGAAGCGAAAAGAGCGTCCTCCACTAAATAGACTTCCAACCGGTCGATCCACACCGTCGTCACTCCGAAGCCGCCGGTTCCGGCGACTTGAATGGCGGGAGTGATATCCGTCCCTGAATCGGGTTGATAGAGCAAGGTCAGGCAATACTCGGATTCGATCATCTTTGAAGAATTAGCGGGAATATGAGTCGCGATGGAGCCATCCATATTCTCTCCCGTCTGTAAGTCGCCTTTTAGAGCAACGAGAGCCAGTTGCGCGTCTAGGCCGTTGGCTCGCGCAATTAAACGCAATAAAACTGGCTTTCCTTGATTTTGAATCGGATTCATGGCCAGTAGAAACGCAACTTGTTTACCCTGAACCTGAACTTGCATCCCTAATTTATCGTTGGATGACGGCATCTCTCCCGAATTGAACGCCGCGAACGCCACGCGGCCCGCCGGCGTTCCCAATTGAAAGCCGCCGGGAATCGCCGACCACCGATTTTCCAATAACGTCGGCTGTTCGAATTCGTATTGGAAATAGAAATTCGCCGCGCTGGAACCGGTCGCCATCGGGATCGAGGCGAATCCATGCGTTTCGGGATGCGCCTCCAATATCTCGCAAGACGCGGCGAAGACAATGAGAAAGCGCAAAAACAATCGGTCATATATCGTCTTATAATTCATTTTCGATATCCTGGTTTCCAAACCAACGCCTCCCTTTTATTCTCGAATCCTAAAAACACTATTTCGTTAACATAACGCTATTTATTTCTTTTTACAAGATGGCGATAATGCGCGATTGAATTTTTTCGCAACATTTCCATAATAATTTTTACAGAAATACTCCTATCATTTTTCAGTGGACATCGAATCCTCATTTACTTGCGCATTATAATCTTCATATCATTGCATAATGCTTACGCCGCAGAGCGCTAAACGACAGTTTTTTTTCTTTGACCAAAGAAAGGCTATAATTGACAGGGATGCGCAAGCGCTATTCAAAGGAAAAAGACAAAAACAAATTAAGGGATTTTGTCGGGATCCTATCAAATAAATAATCTTGCTTTATAAAACCGAGAGTTGTAAATTTTATTCATATAGCATGTTGATATAACCATCCTATAAAAACGGCGGATTTCGCCTGCGAGGAAACGATGCGGTTCAGCGAATTGATTCAAACGCCGGAAATTACTATCGCGGAAGTGGGTCCGATTTATAACATTTTGAGTTCTTTCAACCAGGTGGAGTGCGTTTTCAACATCGATTCCGCCGAGGAGAAGAAACTCAAATTGACGAAGACCAATCCGTTGGGAAAAGAAGATACGGTTTATTTATCGTTGAAAAAGCATTTCGAGATGGAGAAGGATTTCTTTATCGCCGAGAACGTTCCGTATCAAGAATTGTCTCAGGAAGCGGCGGCAGTCGGCGCGAAAGTCGGCATCATGTTTATCTCGGCCAGCGTCCGCCTGGGGGGAATGTGCTCGATCCTGAAACGCATCGAGAAGCCGCTTTCCAACAAGGGCCAACGGTTAGTGGGTAAAGACGCTTTGTTTATATCCTTTCCCGACGCCTTGCTGTCGATCAACCGGCGCAAGCGGTTCCGGGCGTATCCTCGGATTGAAGATCATTTTTGCGAGATTACGGGATATGAAAACAACCGCCATGCGCCGATACCGTCCTACCTTGTGCGCAGCCTATCCGACATCGGCGCCTCCGTGATTATGATGAACGTCCGTAGCGACGATCTGCCTAATGCAGATGAGGAGATTTTCCTACGGCTCAATCTCTTCAGCGCCGCCAAGGATTACCGTCTGAAACGGGGGGTATTGGTGAGCGTAGCGGAGATTACGGAAGGGAAGGTCAATCAATCGCAATTCGTTTTTAAATGCCGAGCCATCCACATAGTGAATAAAAGCGAGCGGGCCGTAGAGATCGGCCTGCAATTTCTAGAAATGGCGCGGGAAGGCGTTTCCCTCGATCCCAAACAATTCTCCCACTTAACCTATCTTCCCATCGACCGCGATAAAGGAATAGAACCACTCCTCGCCTGGATCAACAAACTGCAACAATTGCTCCGCTCCCAGGAAAAAGAGAGAGGGCTGATGGCGTAATTTTTCGCTCAGTTTCTTTTATTCGAATATTTCCCACAAACGCCAACTTAGAACGCCGGTGCGGACCGGTTCGTTGGGATCGAGAATAATGCCGTTGCCGGTGCGGAAATAATCGAGCGTGATCTTGCCGCGCGTGTTGCCTTGAAAGCCGATTTGCATGATGCCGTCCGCATCGACGGCGGGCGATCCCCAGCCATTCCAACCGCTGCCGGGCATATCGGTCAAGGCCGGTTCGACGAAGTTGCGGTCGACGTAGAGCGTCCACGGGGAGTGATCTCCCAAAGCGCGGTCGGGGTAGGCGTCTCCTTCAAAGGCTTCGCCGTAATTGATGTCGGGCGCGAGGAGAACCTTTTCGTCATAAAGGACATAATCGAATTTGCAGACGAATGTCAGCACGTGAAATTGGGATAAATCCAGTTCATAGATAGGTAGCAACGCATTGGCGAAATAGCGGCTGCCGATGTAATTCTTATCGAAACTGCAAAGCCAAGTGCGTCCATTCGAGTAAGTATCCACGACGCCGTCGGGACGGTTTTTGAGGGGATAGATGGAAGAACGGTCGCCGTGTTCGTCAGCGGCGCCGCTGTTGGGACCGCCGATTTGATCGACTCTTAGCCGGAACTCGTAGGTAAAATACCAAAATTCCGCCGTTCCGTCGGGCGGTTCGATCCAGGAAACGTCATGGGTGAGGTAGACCGTCTGGCTGTCGGCGCCTAGCCGGGCAATAGAGACGGTTCCATCGCTATTTTGAGTGATTTCCGTTCCAGCGCGCGGCGCCGAGTAAATATACCAACCTTCCGTTTTGTAATCGTCGAAGAGGCTTGAAATATCCCACGACTGGGCGAACGAGGAACAACAGAAAAGGAACAACGCGAAGGATGAAAATACCGTTCTCATTAGATTTTCCCCCTTGGTAAAGGAATATGTACAACGATATTTTTCGATGGTTTATGGTTGTTTGCTTACGTCTACATAATTTACGCCAACCGAATTTCCATTCGATTCAATCCAGGCTTCCAGTCTTCCCGCGCCGGAGTTCAAGGATACAGAAGAGAATATACAAGAGTCCTCTCCTTTTTGTATAGGCTGGGTCGCGGTTGCGCTGCTCAGTTGAAAATGGGCTTCAGAGGCGTTTTGGACGGGATCAAAGCGCAAGATGATTTTATACGTTCCCGCTGCGGCTGTTTCGACTTCCCAATATCCGAGAGAATCTTTGCTCCAACCGGCGCGGGGGCCGCGCCAGTCTTGGCGAGTGAGGATCGTAGGATTTTCATACGGCGTTCCTAGTTGAATACGGGGGGGAGCATAGCCGCGCGAGGACGAAACGTCGCGGAACCATTTCTCGCAATCTTTACGCATGGCAGCGGCGATATCCGGATGGACGGCGGCGATATCGTTCTTTTCGCCGGGATCGGCATTCATATCGTAGAGTTCTTCGCCATTAATGAGTTTATAGCGTTGGCCGCGGGCGGCGCAGTTGCGGAAGAGAATGGGTTCGTCGCCGCGATGCCATTGAAAATACAGCGTGCGATCAGGCCAAGCGGGAGTTTTTTGCGTCAGGAGCGGTAGCAGGCTTTTTCCATCGATGGCGAGATTATCGGGTTTGGAAACGCCGCAGGCTTCGAGCAAAGTCGGCAGAATGTCGATATGAGCAGCGATGCGGTCAATTTTCGCGCCCGTTTGTATACGCTCCGGCCAGCGGATGAAGAAAGAGGTGCGAATGCCCCCTTCATAGACTTGCCCTTTTAAGCCGCGCAGTCCAGCCGTATAACGAGTCTGCTGCGGGCCGTTGTCAGTGAGGAAAATGACGATCGTGTTGCGTTCCAGGCCGAGGGTTCTCAATTCGGCCAACAAATTGCCGATGTTGTCGTCGATGTTGGTTACCATGCCGTAGACTTTGGCAGTTGTCTCGTCGAGGCCCATATCCAAGTAAGGTTTGACGTAAGAATCGTCGATTTGCAGCGGCGTATGGGGAGCGTTGGTCGCGAGATAGCAGAAAAAGGGACGCTGGCGGTTCTCGCGGATGAAGCCGATGGCGGCGGAAGTGAAGATGTCCGTGCAATAACCTTCGTGTTTTTCCGCCTTGCCGTTGCGTTGAAGAATGGGATTGTGATACCTATTGCCTGGAGGATCGGCGGGCTGGCCGATGCCGCCGCCATTATGAACCAGCGCCTCCTGGAAACCCTGGTCGATGGGGCGCATAGGGTAATTGTCGCCCAGATGCCACTTGCCGAAGATGCCCGTGCGATAGCCCGTCCCGCCGAGCAATTCGGCGAGCGTGGTTTCGCCGCCGTGCATCATGGCGCGGCCTAAATAGGTGTCGACGACGCCGGTGCGATAATTGTAGCGTCCGGTCATGAGGCTGGCGCGCGTTGGGGCGCAGACGGGAGAAACGAAGAATTGCGTAAACTCCACGCTTTCCCCGGCAAATCGGTCGATGTTCGGTGTACGTATCTTATCGTTGCCATGAACGCCAAGGTCGCCATAGCCTTGGTCGTCGGTAAGAATGAGAATCACATTAGGCGGCTTGGCGGCGGACTCATGAGCGATCGTCTGCGAGGACGCCATAAAGGCGGCGGAACCCGCCAGAAGACCTTGGCCGCTTTTTTCCAAAAACTCCCGGCGGGTGAAGGTAACTTTTAAAGGCATTTTACTTCTCCATTTCGCCTTCCAACAGATCATGGATGAAGTAGATAAGCGATCATTCTTTCAAAACAGAAATCGCGATGGAGAGAAGAAAGAGCGAGTTGGCGAAGTTCATAAAACTTTGGGGCTTGAAGGGGTACAATACGAATGCGGAGGAAAAATCGATGCCAATCAATTTGACAACAATCCCCACAATAATGGCGATAATACCCAATAAAATCAACAATTTCGGAATAGACTTCATGAACGCTTCCTCCTTAAACCTATCCTGCGGCGCCTAAACGCCGATTTTATTATTTCCATCATTATTACTTTAAAACTTGCAAGACTCTCCGTATAGGGAATAAACGATTCTATAATATCTTTTTGCAGCGAAACCATCGTTTGGATGGAAATAAGGAGATTTATTATGCCGAGAAAGGAAGACTTTCTCAAAGAGACGATTCAACATATCGACATGACGAAACATAATGTCGTTCCCCTCGTGGAAGCTATGCGCGGCATGGCTTTCAGCGCGAGAGACCTGTCCCGCGCGGCGGAGATTTACGACCGCATGTTGATGGACAAGGATTGCGCCGTTATTCTTTGCCTGGCGGGATCGCTGATCAGCGCCGGATTGAAGCGGATTTTCGCGGATATGATCCGTCTTAATATGGTGGACGCCGTAGTCAGCACGGGCGCCAACATCGTCGATCAGGATTTTTTGGAAGCGCTGGGATTCCGTCACTACATCGCCGAAGACCGCCTCAAGGCGGGATTGGACGACGACGTCTTGCGCAGCCTGCATATCGACCGCATCTACGATACGCTGATCGACGAGGACGACCTGCGCCAATGCGACGAAACCATTCGGAAGATCGCCGACGAATTGGAGCCGCACCCCTACTCATCGCGGGAATTCATCATGGAGATGGGCGCTTATCTGGAACGGACGAAACCGGAAACGGCGGACAGCATCGTTTTTGAAGCCTATAAAAAAGAGCTGCCCATCTTCTGTCCCGCCTTCAGCGACTGTTCGGCGGGATTCGGACTCGTGGCGCACCAATCGGCGCGGGGAGACGCGCCCAAGGTGAGCCTCGACAGCGCCAAGGATTTTCTCGAATTGACGCAGATCAAAATCCGCAACAAAGAGACGGGATTGTTCATGATCGGCGGCGGCGTTCCCAAAAATTTCGCTCAGGACATCGTCGTGGCGGCGGAAGTGCTGGGCAACGACGCGCCGATGCACAAATACGCAATTCAGGTAACAGTGGCGGACGTACGCGACGGCGCGCTTTCCGGCAGCACGCTCAAGGAAGCCAGCAGCTGGGGCAAGGTGGATACGGTTTTCGAGCAGATGGTCTACAGCGAAGCGACGCTGGCGGTTCCGTTGATCGCCGGATACGCCTATTTCAAGGAAAACTGGAAGAGCCGGGAAGCGCGCGGCTTGAACCATCTATTCGAAACGGCGCCGATTATATGATTATATGATCGAATAATAAATAGCTTCTAGTAAAGCGGGAATGGGTTATAGCGCATTCCCGCTTTTTTTTATACGCTATTCGTCATTGAATATTGTTTTTTTATATCCAGCGTATTCCATTGAAAACAACCGGACATTAGCGGCTCATAGCTAATTCTAATTTCATCGGATGGCGCCTGGTCATAACATTCATCGCGGACGTTTCCATTCCAAAGTACGCATATGGATTTTACATGAATCGATCCGAGAATTTTTCTCTCGGATTATGCTGAATATTACGGTTCCACCAACACAATCGCCCGGCGATAACTGAATAGCGGTGGAGTCCCATGATCTTTTAACTGGAGAATGACGTGAATGGTAGATCGTTCTTTTATCGGAGGGGCAATAAACGCGGTCTTGGCTCCTTGAGAATTGGATAATTCAACTACACCCGAATAGGTTCCCGCTTCCGGATAAACAAACCAGGATGTATCGAATTTGTCGCCGTCAGGATCGCTCGATCCTTCGCAGGATAACTCGACTTTATCTCCTGGTTTGACATTCAATTCGAGAATATCCTTACCCGGCATAGCGTTGATGATTGCAACGGGATTATGGTTGGCGTCTTGAAAGTTTTTCGCAACGCACCAATCCATACGCGCGGCGAAATCGTATTGAAACGCCTCCCGCCAGCGCCAGACGGTTGCCTGAGCCGTGGTGTAAGTCGAACCATCTCGCGCAGTCACTGTATCGCGGCTGTTGGTATAGATGGGATGCGTTTCCGCATAGGATTGGTGAAGAACGTAACGGCCTCCCCAACCGCCGTACGCGGGATTTTGATCGCTGCCCAAACCATTGTTGATGAGATTCAAAAAGGAAGGAGTATCGCCTTCCATGATATAAGCCAGTTTGGGATACAACGCGCCCAAAGGCCCGTGATTCTCGATCACGTTTTCCGTCAGCCAAGGATTATCCACCAGCTCGAAATATTCAAACGGCCCGTTTTTATAGTGCCGGTCTCCAGAAATCCCCGTCCAGGCGGCTTTGTAGTATTCCTTCGAATCGACGCTGCTGGGAGTGACGATGTAATATAAATCGGGATAAGCGATGCGCAGCCAACGCCCCGCATCGTCTTGATCGGAGATGGTATACACCCGCAGCTTGGATACGAATCGCTTTAATTCCGACTCCGTTCGCGCGTATTTTACATCCCACAACGCTTGCGCCAACGTATTGGCTCCTCCCCATATCGAAATCCAAATGGGGCGCTCATCGGGTTGATCCACTACAGCAACGATATGGTTGGAACCCTCCGTGCTTTTTCCGAATCCCACTGCTTCCATTCCGAATCCAGTCTGCCCCTCTTTGGCGACTGACATCAAGCGATCTGCGGCGGGATAGCCTTGGGCATGTTTCAACAGATTATTCCGCACCTGGCCGTATGCTTGGATGTCCCGCTGAATTAAGTCCAGTCTTGGATTCTGGCGCAGCCATACTGAGGTTGTGGCGATGATCCCTTCGACATCGTATTCATTGCTGTATACCAGAAAACGCACGAGCGATTCCTCATCATCCGGTTCGTTGGAGATATCGGTGAGAACGATAACGCGGGGTTTTTCTGCAGCGTACCCACTAAGATATACGGTCATCAAAGCGAATAATCCGATTAATCTTGCATATCGGTTCATGGTTTGATTCCATCTCCTTTTGTTCCGATTCAGCGCTGTTTGTACGAGATATATACTTCTGCGCCCAGAAAGTAAGCAATGATATTGAGTCGTATTCAGTCCGTTTGCAGCGGCGATATTTTCAGAGCCATGCCAAATAGAGAAATTCTTAAGTATTTGTAAATAGTGGATTTTGTTAAAAACGCCTGTTTTTATGTTATATCCAATGTTGGATTATCATGAACTGCGGCGTATTCAATGTAATACTTGTGATATTCCTCCAGGATTTCGTTGGCGCGGTTCAATTTGGCGCATAGAAGTTTCAATAGCGCTTCTCCAATATCGGGATAACGGCGGATCATGGTTTTGATGCGGATTTTTTCTATTTTCAGCAGCTTGGCGTTCTCAACGACGGTGACAGTGGCGGATCGCGGACTGTCGCTGAGGATGGACATTTCGCCTACAATATTGACCGGTTTCACTTCGGTGATGAAAAGCGGTTTGCCGTTGACTTCGCGTTCGACTTTCAACATGCCGGACAGAAGCATATAAGCGCATGTTCCCGCTTCGCCCTGGCGAATCAATACATGGCCGGGGGGATAAAGACGGATATCCTTGGCGAGATCCACGTTGGTTTCTTTAAGAATTTTGAGCAGACTCATAATTTCGCTGGCCGATCATCCACTTGGCGCTTTTTTCGCCGCGAACGGCGAAATCGTTGGAGATGAATATTCTTCCATAATAAAAGGAAGAAAAAATCGGTTCTAATCCTCCATTTCCATCCATTTTTTGAATTCGCCGGAAAATTGTCTTTCATATTCGCAGTGTTCGGCGATAAATTCATTGGCGCCGATGAGTTTGGCGCAAAGGAGTTTTACAATAAATTCAGCTGCTTCGGGATTGCGCCGGAATAAAAATTTGAGCCGAGATTTTTCCAGGCGGATCAATTTCGAGTTTTCGATCGCCGTCACAGTGGCGCAGCGCGGCTTGCCGCTTAAGATGGCTATTTCGCCTACGATATCGATGGGAGTGATTTCCGCAATGAAAACAGGAGGCGGTTTTTTTTCCAATTCCACTTTTAGTTTTCCTTCCACCAAAAGAAAGGCGCACGTCCCCGGCTCGCCCTGGCGCATCAGAACCTGGCCTTTGGCCGCTTCGACGATTTCATTTTCCGACTCGAACAAAAAATAATTCGTCATCATCCAAACATCCGAAAAGATATAATTTAGATTGCGGCAATAAAAACCTTGAACGCATCGTACGCTTCGTTTTTTTAATCCTATAATGGAAATCTCTCGTTGTCTATTTATATAAGCGGGATGGCAGGGGAAAACGGCGCTTGATTTTTTTCATTTCTTCGGGTTTATTGCGCAAACGAATAAAGATGGAATGAAGAAGCAATGTGCGCCAAGACCATTTATCATTATACGCCGGAGATGGACGAACAACTCGTCTCCCCCGGAAGCATCGACGAAAAACTGGATTTCGAGAAAATCTTCGGAAATCGCCATCCGGTGGAAATCGAAATCGGGACGGGAAAAGGACGCTTCATCCTCGCCGAATCGAGACGGCGGCCTGAAACGAACTTCATTGGCATCGAACGGTCGTTGAAATGGATTCGCATCGCTCTTTGGCGCGCCGCCCGCGATCCCCGGCCCAACCGTTTTTTTCTATGTTTGGATGCTGATTTAGTAGTGAAGCTGCTGACGCCGCCTCGTTCGATTGCGGCTTATCACGTCTATTTTCCCGATCCCTGGCCCAAAGACCGTCATCGCAAGCGCCGGCTTTTCAATTCCCGGCTCTTGGAGAAAATGGCGGAGACGCTGGTAGCGGAGGGAAGGCTTTTGTTGAAAACCGATCACGCTGAATATTACGCCGACGCCCGCCAGCGTATTGACGGCAGCGGTTTATTTTCGCTTATGGAAGATAATGTTTCCAACGAGATTATCGAAGATAGGGAGGAAGCCCCGGACTCCGCGACGCATTACGAAATCAAGTTCCGCCAAGAATCCCGCCCCATCTACTCCGCTGCCTATCAAGTAGTAGCGGCGTATTCGTAAAATACAACTACATATTTGTAAATATATTTGACAGAATCAAATTGGCATTTCTGTAACAACGAGATATAATTCAAGATAGGAGGGTTTGAAAACGCCAACGAAAGGAGGCGGTGATCATGTTAGGCCAAATCTCTTGGATCAAGCCTACCGACGTGCCTGTCGAATTGTTATTCTGGTTTCTCATCGGGATAACGCTAGCCGTACTAGCGATTTTATATATCTGCCGGCGATATGCCTATTTCAAAAAAGTGCAAATCCTTCAAGAAGAAATGAAGGCGTTGGAACTGGAAAATGGCGAGAGCCAGACGCTGGAAAGTCTCGTCAAGCGGTATATGCTGAACGAACCGGTTGAAATTCTCTATTCGCTGCGTCTGTTCGACGACTTGGCGCTGAAAGAGATGGGGCGCATTCTTGGTAGTCCGCTTTCTCAGGAATCGAAGAAAAAGTACATCGATATGCTCTATCTGATTCGGCAAAAGACCTATTTCCCCGGCGGCGCGTATTCGCAAGCGCCGGTATCTTTCGATCCTTCCGATCTGCATTCGGCGCTGCCTTCCTACTAGCCGCAGTGGCGGGCCGCCATTCGCTTCGAGTTAACCCTGCGTCTATATTTTTATAAAAATCCTTTTGCAGTATAGGATGGATGTTGCACCCAACCAGAAGAGGACGAACGCTATCGCGTAAAGCAGAGAAGCGTTGACGGGGGAGGTCCAGGGAGCGAAGAGATTTTGCACGATCCAGGAAATCGCATCCATCCGCGCCTCGCCCTGACCGATGGAGATCATTCCCAACAGCTCGCCGCCGATGCTGGAGAGAACGTACACGAATATGGCGTTGCTGCCGAAAACCAGAAAAGGAACAGCCCATTTTCGGTAGCCAAATACGTCGATAATCAGATAGAAGAAAGCGAGTAAATGAAGCGCCAGCCCGGCGGTGAGAAAAACATAGGGAACGGTCCATAGGTTTTTGTTGAAGGGCATCCATGCCGTGAGGATATACCCAAGCAGCAAACAGGCGTCGCCGGAGAGAAAGAGGCCGATCAAACGGCTTTTTTCTTCCTGATGGGAGCGCAGCCAGGTCCCCGCGAAATACCCCAATAACGTCGTAACAATGGCGGGCAAAGTGCTAAAGACGCCCTCCGGATCGAATCCGGCGGCGGGAGCGTTGGGCCATGTGTGTCCGCCGAGAGTATGGTTGTCGATCCACCAGCAGAAGTTGCCGACGGGTTCGATTACGCCTGCGCCATAGCCGGGAACGGGGATGAAAAGCATCCCGATCCAATAGACGGAGAGCAACGCGAAGGCTGACATCCATTGCCAAAAGGGAGACAATCCGATAACGATCCACCCAACGGCGAAATAGCAAATGGCGATGCGCTGGAGTACGCCGGGGATGCGGATGGTGTGGAGATCGAAGTTGCCCAAGGCGTTCAGAAACAGGCCGAGAGCGAAAATGATGAGGCTGCGACGGATGAGTTGCCGGATAAGCGGCGAGTTGTCGCCGCCGCTTTGCAGGCGTTTGGCGAAGGAAAAGGACATGGAGACGCCGACGATGAAGAGAAAGAAGGGAAAGATGAGATCGGTGAACGTGCAGCCGTTCCATTTCGCGTGTTCCAAGGGCGAGTAGATATGCTCCCAATCTCCGGCGTTATTGACCAGCACCATCGACATCATGGTAAATCCACGAAATGCGTCGAGGGAAACGAGCCGGCCTTTTGGGTAGTTGTTTTGAATCTGCGCTTCGTTCATGTAAAAGTTGCTCCCTTCGTCATTCGTTGAAAATTCATTATTGATAATCCCCGCCGATTCTTTTATCAAGACGCCTATGGCGAAGATTTAAGCGAACCGAATACGGATTTTCGCTGCTTTTTATTACAATTTAATTCATGCGTCAATTGGAGTATACTAATCGCATAACTTTTGGGTAAATGCAACTCGTTCGGCAACGGATAAATAAGGAGGTTTGCGCCGATGATTATACAAGCGGAAATTGGCGTAGATGGCGTCGTGAAGGTGAAAGATCCTGAATGGAGAGGGAAACAGATATCTATATCGATACGCGATCAAGAGGAGCCTGAACTAGCCAAAGAAACGGATTGGGAAGCCATCAAAGAAATTTTACATAAAGCCGATGCGCTGGATTTTCCCCGGCGAAGCCATGAAGAAATTATTAGAGATTTGCATGAGCTGAGAGGGTAAGAACCTATTCTTTGGATCGACCTTTCTTTGACGTCCTAATCCTAAAATCGCCATTTTCATCCACTCCATTCTCTTTCCCGATCAATACTTACCCCATTTTTTTAAACGATTATAAATTGCAAAAATGGAAAAATGCGGTAATATCAACCGCCTTCTTTAACGGAGAAATGCCCTTAGAAATGCTGCTACGGGTTGGAGAAATTCGGCTGGGTATAGTAATCTAGCCAATAATCAATGGGAAATATACGATCCTAAAAATATGGAATCGCGCCTAAATCTTCCTTTGGAAAATCCATCGCCGTCTCCAAGTCAGAAAACGGGGACGGCATCCTCATTGATGGCGGATGCAAGCCATCCCTGGGATGTTCCCTGGATATGGATATCGTCTTTGCTATTGTTGGCGATCATTCCCCGATTGTTATGGGCTTTCGCCGATCATCCCCGGCCTTTTTCGGATATGGAGGATTATTACCTTTGCGCCGTCAATTATCTTAAAGGCGGCCATTTGGCGCAGGACGAGGAGCATTTGGCGTACCGGGCGCCGTTGTATCCCTTATTCATCGCCGCTTGTTGGAAGATGTTTCCGGGCAATCCACTGCTGGCGGTGCGGATCGTACAAGCGATTTTGGGCGCCATATCGGCGGCGTTGCTTTATGCGCTTTTTCAGCGGATGCTGCGGCCTTTGCAAAAAGAGAACCGCCATATTCTCTTGCGGCATCCCCGCATCATTCCCTTTTTCGCCGCGTTGACATTTTCCTGGATGGCGGATCAGATTTTCTTTTCGTCGGTATTGCTATCGGAGACGTTGTTTATTTTTACGCTTTTGATTTGGGCGAATTTGGGCGTCCGTTGCGGCAATTCCTGCCGGATGGACGTATTGTTTTTGTTTTCCGTTTTAGTAGGCGTTATGACGTTGATCCGCCCCGTAGCGATTTTTTTTCTGCCCATCGTTGCGTTTAAGTCGCTGCAAGCGATTCCCCGCCCTCAATGGCCGCGGCGGATTTGGCTGCCGATGTTCGCCTGGACAATCCCCATCGTTCCCTGGTCGATTCGCAATGCAATCGTATTGAAAGCGTTCGTTTTGTTGACAACGAATTCGGGAGTGAATTTTTATCTTGGCCACAATCCTCAATTCGGCTATTACGACCACGGCGCCAAAGAAGCCGTAAGACGGGAATTCTTGCGGACGAATGAGCCGAATGAAGTATTGGAGGATCGCTATTTTTTAACCCAAGGCATGAAATTCGCCTTGGAACATCCGCAAGCGCTGGTTGCGCGAACTATATGGAAACTCTATTTTCTTTACCTTCTCGATAAAGAACCGTGGCCATGGGAGGAATACAATCAAGGAGAAGGCATGAGATTGGCGGGCGGCGCGCAGTGGCCTTTAATCTGGTGGAATCCATTTTTTCTACTGATGGCGCTGGCGGGGGGGGCTTACGCATGTATGCGCAAAATCCAGCACGGATTTTGTTTGTCCGTGGTGGGTTTATATACGTTTTCTTGCCTGATTTTTTTCGCCCGTACTCGTTTCCGGCTGCCTTTGGAACCGTTTTTGTTGATCTATGTTTGGCTAGGCATTGCATCGCTTGCCGATACGGCGGTTTGGGGGTATGGTAAGATGATGAAAAGAAAGGGCTGATTTCTTCATACCGCCTGGGTATGAAGCATCATGAGTTGCAACAGGGAGAAATGGCAGCATGTCGTCCAGCCCCCGCGATCTTTATATTCCCGCCGATTGTTGGAAAACCATCGTAGACGCCGTAGCGCCAAAGCCTCGGGGAATGGATCCCGCCTTCGTGAAGGCGGTAGAGCCGTTCCGACGTTACGCTGCGACCATCACCGGCGAAATCGGCGAATCCATCCAACGCTGCCGGGATCACTTGGAACGTTTTCTCGCTTCGGCGCAGGAAACCGTAGCGGCGGAATCGGGCGCGATTCCCGAACGGTTAGGCCGTCCCAAAACCATTCCTTATGGACAAGAATCTCTCCCTTTTCAAATCTTCAATTACCGTGGAACGGACAGCGTCAATATCCGCGAAGACAGGCTGGCGGCGCTGCTTACACAATACGATTTATTTCTCGAAACCATGAAATTCATGGAGAGAAAAGTGGAAGAAGGCGATTTGGGGATTTTGAGAAACAGCTTTCTTTTCGTCCATAAACCATTGCATCAAGCGGCGGAATTGATGACCGCCGCCATCCATAAGATGCCGGTAGAAGTTACGACGAAGATCGGAGAACCCGCCGATCCTCATTATGTTCACATCGCCGGCGTTGAGGCATGCGAAGATATCCCTCCCGCCTGCATCTGCCGGATATTGAAGCCGGGATACGTATTCGAAGGCCGAGAGATTCAGGAAGGGGTTGTGATCGTAGCGGACAAGAGAACCTCGCCTTCTTTAGGTTGACCGAGAATTACGCAACCCGATCCGTACGCCATTTTTTTGCGGCGATTTTAACGTTTTTTCCCTCATATCCCACATCATGGGGAAAATAATTCCTCCTTCATTTATAGCCATCCTGCCTTTATACAGCGATTTTTACATCGTCTTAATAAAGAATATTTCTTATAACTTACTTATATTTAAGGACTTGAAGAAATAAAATCTTTTTTTCTCCGCCTAAAGGCATCCTTCATTCTTGTTTTGGCATAATGATTGTTATTAAGGAGACTGGGTGCTGTAGAGAAGGATGTAAGGGAACTTCGACGGAAGAATTCGAGTGAACTGCCGAGGTGACCGAACAACCTTCGGAGTTTCGAAGGTTGGCGTTGGCGGAGCTGACCAACAGCCTTCGGTAACTTAAAGGCCGGGAAACAAGCGGAGCTTGCGACCGGTCTTTTTCTTTATACCCGCTATGCTACCGTACAAAACCGGCGTATCTTGTCTCTTCCCGTCAGACGATTAAACTGTTAGAAATTTGTTAGAATTTATTTTAGGCCATACCACACTATAGGCATATTTTTATTACCTCATTAAGCTCGTTTGTAATTCCCCGAGCGAAGGAATGAATGCAATCCCCAATACTTTCCGAAAATAACTTTAATGGGGACGCTTGTATCGAGATTCATAAGCTTCATAGATGCAGAAAGAGGAAAAACATGTCGCTCTATTTTTATCTAGCAGGCGCGATCGCCATTGGAATGCTCATCTGGAATACGATCGAAGTAGGACGCAATGACGCTACGAATGTAGTCAACGCCGTCTTTGGATCGCGGGTATTGCGGAGAAAGACAGCCGTTTATCTTTCGGGAATCGCCGTCATTTTCGGCGCATGCGCCGCAACGCCGGTTATGGAAACGGCGCGAAGCGGCATTTTCGATCCCGCTACTATTCCCGTTTTGGAGGATTGTTTATCGATTTATATCGCCGTTTATTTGACGAATACCGTTTTACTTTACTCCTTCTCCGCTTTTGGTATGCCCATCTCCACGACGGCGTGTCTGGTCTTCGCGTTGTTGGGCGGAGGCTATGCGATAGGCGGGGCGGAATCGGTAAAATGGGCGAAAAGCCAGGAAGTGGTTCTCGCCATCCTATGTTCCATCTTCATCAGCGGAGCAGCCGCCTTTTTTATCCAACGGGCGTTTCGCGGCGCTATGGGCCGCCAATGCGACGATCCGGAAAAAGTAAATTTGCACGGCCCCTGGATCGGGGGACTCTTGCTGACAGGCCTGGTTTATTTCGTGTTAATGAAAGGCATGAAAAATGTCGATTTCGTGAAATTTCTGCGAAAAGCGACTTTCGACGAGTTCGGAGCGCCTCTTGTCCTCTTTTCATCCTGGGCGGTTATGGCTTCGTTCGTTTGGCTTCTGCTTCGCATTGGCGGAGACGCCATCCGGCGCAAACTTTTTGGAGGGATGGCCGTGTTAGGCATGTTAGCCACCGCCTTCGCCTTCGGCCAGAATGACTTGGCGAATTGCGCTTCGCCCGGCATAGCGGCATGGATGATTATCAAGGAAAAGCACTTAGCCTATAATTCGAATGTTCCTTTATGGTTCTTGCTTCTTTGCGGCTGCCTGTTGGCGATGGGTATGGCCACTCGCAATGCGCAGCGGGTTACGCGCGCCGAAGTCAACACCGGCAGCCAGGGAGACGTCGTGCGACTCTATGCGCCGCGATGGTGCGTGGGTTTGGCGAAATTCCTATTGCCCAAACAAAAAACGGACGCCTTGGCGCCGCAGCCGGTGCTGGACGAATCCCACCGGAAATTGCAGCATTACGACGCTTTGCGCGCCGCCGTCATTACCTCCATTTCCGGCAGCGTCATCGCTTTCGCTTCAGGCCGGGGGCTGCCCGTATCGACGACCTACGTCGCCTTTGCGGCGGTAATAGCGACGGGATGGGCGGATCGCATCTTCGCGCGCGGCGACGCCGTATTGAAAATGGGACGTACGATTTGGGTCGTCTTCTGCTGGTTTTTCTCCGCTTTTCTCTCCGCCGTCATTACGGGAATGGGGGCGCTCGTCATCAGT
This sequence comes from Candidatus Omnitrophota bacterium, assembly GCA_040755155.1. Taxonomy (NCBI): domain Bacteria; kingdom Pseudomonadati; phylum Candidatus Omnitrophota; species Candidatus Omnitrophota bacterium. The sequence continues at coordinate 59,432 of JBFMBP010000153.1, forward strand.
CGATTTTATACGATAGGCATCCTGGTTTTACTAGCCATTAATCTATTGGTTCGTTATTATATGGATCAACGCGCAAATCGGCAGGAAGAAATTTTGCAGTTGGAAGCCGCCGAGAGAAAGAAAGCGATCTATGGCGAGTTGGGCGAGCATCACGTTATCGCTTCAGAAATGGATGACGAGCATTGATGCTAATTACTAACTATGGCGCCTTACATCTTTTTCTATTTATAACTCATGTTACTCTCAATGGAAAAAGAGGAATGGTTTGCGCCGCTTATTGAATCACGAAAACAGGAAAAAAAAGAAAAACACGAAAAAGGAATCCATTCCTAAACCCGCCGTTGAAACGGCGGGCTATTACCGTTTGCCCCTTTAAAGGGGCATTTGGCAATAGCCCAGCCTTTCAAGGCTGGGATGAGAAATTTCGTGAAATACGAGTTACTTTTTTTTTGCGATTCAAAAACGCAACAGAACCGTAACAGATTAATTATTAGTGTTTCATAAGAGTAACGATATTGCCTCCTCTTCGTAATGTAATTGTCTTTTAGGAATAATCGAATAAGAGGTTCCGAGATGAAACGACGAAACTTTATGCAAATCAGTTCGGCGGGAACAATGGGAATTGCGTTAGGAAGTTTCTTCTCGCAACCGGCGCAAGCCAGTTCTCCCCTGCGGATCGAAGAGCCGTTTCACGGCGCTGTGCTTAACCATCGGCATGGAAAAGAAGATAACAGCGCTTTGAAGATTATTGTGCAAGGGCAGGCTCCTCTGCGCGACGCTGTCATTGTGAATGGGCAGCGCGCCCGGCGCGAAGGCGATCGATTTATCGCCGAAGTCCCCCTGCGCGAGAAAGAGACGGACATCATCGCCGTTTCCGAAGGCGTGAGTGGACGCCAGGAGCATCGCGTCCGCGTTGTATGGGATCGGAAATCGCAGCCGCGTTATCGATTTTCCATCGATGACAATAGTTTCTTTTTGCGGGATATCGCCCAGAAAGAATATACATCTCTCTTCGATTGTTTTTATTTGAATATCTTGCGGGAGCTTCACGCCAAGTATGGGACGCGCTTCTCGGTTAATATTTACTTTACGACGGAGGACGGTTTCGATCTTACGCAATTCCCCGACCGTTACAAAGGCGAGTGGCAGGATAATTCCGATTGGATGAAACTGGCGTTTCACGCCTACGCCAATTTGCCCGATCGGCCTTATCAATACGCTTCCGCGGAAAAACTGATCGGCGATTTGGATCAAGTGGCGGAGCAAATCCATCGTTTTGCGGGCGAATCCGTTTACGCGCCGCCGACGGTCATCCACTGGGCAATGACGCAGCCCTCTGTCTTAAAGCCGCTCGCCGAACGCGGCGTGCGCGCACTGAGCGGATATTTCGACCGCAGCCCCAGCGGGTGGGACATCAATTATCTTTTGGACGACGAGCGTTCCGAATATCTATCCCGTCACGATGCGCTGAAAGATTTCGCCAGCGGCATCGTCTTTTCGAAAGTCGATATCGTTTGCAACACTACGCCTGTGGATAAGATCGTTCCCACTCTCGAACCGCTGACGCATAATCCCAATACCGCCGAGATCATGGACCTATTCACCCACGAACAATACTTCTGGCCATTTTATTCCCATTACATTCCCGATCACGCCCAACGGTTGGATGCCGCTATCCGCTGGGCGACGGAGCAAGGCTACAAACCCGTCTTTTTCCACGAAGGGCTTCTTGGCGGCCCCGAAGAGTAAACTTCAAGTCCTATTAAGAATGTAACTTAAAATTCCCTCGCCCTTTGGGAGAGGGTTAGGGTGAGGGGGCGAATCCTCAATGGTTTGACATCTATCCAAACCCGAATATCCCTAATTTTTATAGTCTTTTAAGGCGGATATTACGGTAAGCAACGTCAGCGCCGTGATCCGTCAGAATGATGAAGCCGTCGCGCAGGCGGTATTTCAATTCATCGTAATCGTCAAAATTGAGGTCCTGCGCCGTTTGTCCATTTAGGATGACTTTGACGCGCGGGCCGTTGCAAGTAATTTCCATCGAGTTCCAATCGCCGGAGGGCTTATTGGCGTTGACTTGGGGCGGGATTTCATAATAGATGGAACCGGTGCTGTTTTTATTAGGTTTATCCCCATAATCTCCCATGATTTGCACTTCGAAACCTACTTTGGATGCGCGGTTGGTGCGCGGGCAATGCACTTGAACGCCGCTGTTTCCATTCTTTACGATTCGATACTCCAAGCGCAGGATAAAGTTGTCGTATCGTTCGACGGTTCTCATCGATCCGCCGCCCGGCGTTCTTTGCAAAAGGCCATCTTTGGCGATGAAGCCGCGCCTTCCTTTGGATAACGGCAGCCAGCCTTTCGTCGTTGCGCCGTCGAAGAGCGAAACGAATCCATCTTGGCGTTCTTGTTCGCTTAAATGGGAATTGTCGGGTTGCCAGGGCTTATATTCTTCGAGATCGGCGTTCCACTGATCGAAAGTATTAAGGTCTTCCGACGTATCTTTTAATAGGAAATGGATGTTTTCCGGCTTCTGGGAAGGCGTCGGCCCGATGACGATAACCGGTTTTTCCGGCGCTTCTTTTGGATAGGCGTCAACTACTTCCATATCCCCTCCCGGAGCGGCTACGACTAAGCCCGGCGCGATTTTCTTGAATTCCTTGGCCAGCGAAGCCGCATCCGGTCCGTCGATCCAAAAGATAAACTGATTTTCTTTTTTGAAATAATCCGCTACGGTTCGGACTGTATGTAAACGAATCGCGGGATCTTTGGTAGCGGCGGCGCCGAATACTCGGCAAAAGCCGTTGAGTTTCATATAGAGCAGCCGGTCGATCATTTTTTGATAGAAAGCGTCGGCTTCTTTAGAAAAACTATTCCCGTCCGGATTCAAGCCGTATAGATCGAATGCAAGAATATTCCCGCCGCCATAAGATATTTTGCTGATGGATTCGATAAATGTTTTGGGCGCTGTTTGGGGATCGCCCGCTTTGGCAGTATAGATGGACGCGATGCGGAAAGGGATTTCTTCCCGCATCAAGCGATGGTCGACAACGCTGAACTGGCATTCGTAGACCTTTTTCAATAAATCCCCGTTTTCTCCAATGGATATTCTTAACCGGCGCTCCGTGCGGCCTTGAGCGGCAATCAAGTAAGCCTTTTTCCCTTCGTAAGTTGTTTCCACGGCGCTGCGTACTCGGTAATTGTCCAATTCCCGATCAAGAGTATTGCGAACCGCTTGAGGAAGGTTCAATTCCACCGCCTGGCAAACGTTCATAACGAATAGACTTACAATGGCAGTTACCCATACTCGAATAATTAAAAAGAATCTTATCATGGCGCTTATTACTCCCCATTAATGGAATCAATTTTACGCAGTTTTGCTGCATGAACAGGGAAGACAGCCGCTGCTTCTTATCGATCGTCCGTTTTCCGGCGGGCGGCGCCGCTGTCGATAGCCGCTTTGGCGACGGCATTGGCTACGGATTTGAAGACGCGCCGGTCGAAGACGCTGGGAATGATGTATTCTTCGGACAATTCCTTTTCCGGGATGGTGTTGGCGATGGCCTGGGCGGCGGCGAGTTTCATCTCTTCGTTGATATCGCTGGCCCGCACGTTGAGCGCTCCGCGGAAGATGCCGGGGAAGCAGAGGACGTTATTGATCTGGTTGGGATAATCGGAACGGCCAGTGGCCATGATGCGGCAGTGGCCAAGCGCCGTTTCCGGCGCGATTTCCGGATCGGGATTGGCTAAGGCGAAGACGATGGGATCATCATTCATGGATTGCAGCGCCTCGAGGGGGAAAAGATTCGGCCCGGAGAGGCCGAGAAAAACGTCCGCTCCTTTCGCCGCTTCGTAAATGGAGCCTTGAATCCTTTCGGGATTGGTGTTTTCCGCAAACCATTCCTTCATAGAGTTCATGCCTTCTTTGCGGCCTTGGTAAATGACGCCTTTGCTGTCGAGACCGACGATGTTGCGCACGCCCAATTTCATCATCATCTTGGCGCATGCGACGCCCGCCGCTCCTACGCCGAGGATGACGATTTTAATTTCCGCAATGCTCTTGCCGATGAGTTTCAGCGCATTGAGAAGGGCGGCGGAGGCGACGACGGCGGTGCCGTGCTGGTCGTCATGGAAGACGGGAATGTCGAGCCGCTTTTTCAAACGCTCTTCAATTTCAAAACAGCGTGGGGCGGAGATGTCTTCCAGATTAACGCCGCCGAAGCCGGGAGAGATGGCTTCCACGATGCGGACGATCTCGTCAGGATTTTTCGTCTTCAAGCAGATGGGGTAGGCGTCGACGCCGCCGAATTCCTTGAAGAGCATCGCCTTGCCTTCCATGACGGGCATAGCCGCTTCGGGGCCGATGTCGCCAAGCCCCAGCACGGCGGTGCCGTCGGTAACGATGGCGACGGAATTGGATTTGATGGTGAGGTTATAGGCGGCGGAAGGATCTTTGGCGATAGCGCGGCAAACGCGGGCGACGCCGGGAGTGTAAGCCATCGACAGCGCATCGCGGGTATTGAGCGGCGCTTTGTTTTCCACGCGGATTTTGCCGCCGAGGTGCAGAAGAAAAACGCGGTCGGAGACGTTGCGCACTTTGACGCCGGGAACTCTCTTGACCGCGTTGACGATATCTTCCGCATGTTGCTCATTACGCGTATTCACCGTAAGGTCGCGGATCATCAATCCTTTTTTCACGCCGACGATGTCCACGGCGCCGAGATCGCCCCCTTGATCGCCGATGACGGTGGCGATTTTGGCGAATTGGCCGGGAACGTTATTGATTTCCACCCGGATGGTGATGCTGTGGCTGGGTCCTGTGGGGATATTTTGCATATTCTTTCTTCCCTTGATTGGAAAAAAATGGGCGAGCGGCGCGACGGGCGAAGATGACGGGCATAACTCCACAGTGTACCAGAAATCTTAAACTTTGATAACTTCAATTTACCGAGAAATGATGGAATCGTTGTCCGCTTCCATCCATATCAGCATCAAGACCTCGGAATGGCGAATGGCGGTTGTGGGAAATAGCTCATTACGTCTTATGGGGAATTGTGTTGCGCCCCAGGTTCCAAAGAGCCAGCCGTTAACATCATGATTGCGTACGATCACATCGCTGGCGCCAACAAAAGAAGCGGACCAGACGTCGTCATCATCTAAAATATTGAGATCCCAGTAACGGCCGAAGGGATCGTTAAAGCATTCCCCAGCGGATTGCCCTTCGCCATCGATAGTGCAGACCGCCGCGCCGAAAGAGTATTCGGCGTAAACGAGTTGCAATCCGCTCTTAAGCAAAAGTTGCCATCCGGTTATGGTCTCGCCGGGAAATTCAACGATTTTTATCACTCGTTCGCCGTCGCTGTGATCGATGACCAGCGCCGCTTTGCTGACCGTTTCGCAGACGGCGGCGAAATCGAGAGCGGGCGGCTTTTTCTCATAAGTCGGCGCCACGCCGCTGGGACCGCATACGAATCCGATCAGCGAACCGGGAACTGTGATGACTGTGGAGATATCGTCCGAAACAAGCGTCCAATCATTGCTTTCGCGGCGATAGGTTCTCCACGCCAAACCGCCAGGGATCATGGAGCAATCCGAACGCCCGTCGTCGTGCAGAAAGCAGAGGCGTTCGCCGGAATCCGAAGTATTAACGATCATTTTGAAGCCGCTGCGTTGCAACAGTTCTTTTAGGGTAAGCGACGCTTCTTCGAATTCCACGCAGCGGGTAATGATTTCGCCCGTCGAGTTTTGAATGACGATTCCCGCCTTGTTGGAGGCGAAAGCCGCCGGAGCCGTCAAACCCAATGCTACTAAGATTACCATCCATCGATTCATCTTGTTTTTCTCCTTTTGAACTTAACGTTATTTTGAGGAAAGGGGAGGCGGCGAGTGCGGAGGAGAGGAACCGGAAAGAAAACGCCCCGGTCACCTCACGGTCCGGGGCGTTGAACGATCGAAGCATCCTTCGTGTTGCCACGCTCTCTCTTTCCGAAGAGGTGACATCGTCTCAAGCGGCAGGTTTCCTGGCTTCCGGATTACAGCCTACTTCCTCGCCTTCTCATCCAGTGATGGACAATGGCTCGTTGAGGTTTCGTCTCCGGTTACAGTGGCGGGACCGCGCCGGTTTTGCACCGGCTTCCCTTTTCATCCGCACGAAGCGGACGCCGTATGAGTTTTTGTCGAATGGCATTATAGAGAATCCCGCCGAACGCGCAAGAGAAGTATATTGAATTTTGAATTTTGAATTTTAAATTAAGAATTAAAAATTAAAAATTTTTCACGCTGGATTCTCTTTCTTAATGCTGACGCTGCCGTTCGTGGAACTGATGTTGACTTTGGCGTCGCCGCCGGAACCTACTTTTCCATAAATGCTTTTCTTGGTTACTTTGCCATCGATGGGGAAATCGCAACTGACGCGGCCGTTCCAGGTAGAGGCGTCCAACTGGCCGTTGAAATCAGGCGGCAGAGTAACATTGACGCCGCCGTTGGTCGTGGACGCTTTCAGCGACGCAACGCCTCCCAGCGCTTTGACAGTGAGGCCGCCGTTGGTGCTGGAGACGCGAATGGGCGCAACGCCTTTGGATATAGTAACATTGACGCCGCCATTGGTAGTGGAGAATTCGCCTTCTTCCTTCAACTCGCCGATGACTGCTTTCAAGCCGCCATTGGTCGATCCCGCTTCGATCCGGCCATCGACGTTTTCCAGTTCGATGCCTCCGTTCGTAGTATGCGCTTTGACGCCATTGGTCATATTCGAGACCGCCACTTTGCCATTGGTGGAGTGAAGATCCGCCATCAGCGATTTGGGGGCTTCGATGGTGAAATGGACGGAGACGTTGATTTTGAAAGTGGTTTTAGGTTGTTCGCTGTATACCTTAACGACATCGCCTTCGCGCTCGACGTGAATTTTCACTTTCGGAGCGAAATTCTCCGCTTCCTCTTTCGTCCAGGCACGGACGACTTTACGCGAATGGACTTTGACTTGATTCGAGTCGACGCCGGTAAGAACAATGGCGCCATTCGTCGTGTCCGAATCGAGCGCGGCGGCTCCAGTGGCGTCTACGGTAAAATCTTCTTCTTCCACGTACTCCTCTTGCGGAAAATTAAAATCGCATCCATAGGCCAATAGGCAACAAACCGCGAAGGCCGCCATCATGATCCATCGATAATTTGTTTTCATCGTTGCGTCTCCATATGGGTATATTAACCGATCCATACAATATTGGTTTCTTTCGTTTGTTGAGAGAGGCGCGTGGGGCAGCCGCATTTTTCTACGAATTGCTGGAAGCGCTTCATGCGGTTGTCGGTTTCTTTCGGGGATGCGTTTCGAGCGCCGGATTTTGATTTAGGATTTTCTTTTCTAAACGGTTTTTCGCGAAACATGGTCTTATACCTATCCTGTAAGAGGATTTGAGAGTTCATGATTGCGATTTCAGTTATTTATACGCTTTAAAAGGGGAAATGATTCAAAAAATCAGGAAATTTTTCGCGGGGACGAGATTTCCACATCGGCGCCGTCAAAGCGGAGACCGAAATAGGATCCCGGCGTAAGGACTGAAAATTCTTGAGTTGGCTGTTGCACGATTTCCACCCGGCAGAGGCGGCAGCGGGCGCGAAAGACGACGGAATACGCATGAACTGCGTCTTGGATAAAAGTAAGATAATTCAGAACGCGCTGGAAGGGAAAATGGAAGCCAAACTCGCGCCAGCGCATTATAATTATGTTTTCTCCGAGATTTAGTGAAGCTTCGCCCCGTGTGCCGTCGACGGCGATTTCGATTTTTCCCATCGTTTTATTAAGTCCCCAGATTTCCCGCCCACCCTTGTAAGCCGCTGGCGAATCGACGGCCATAGCGTCGATATGCAAGCCCCGGATCTTGGCATAGCGGGCATAACATGCCACATTTCCCCATTCATGCCAGACTTCAGGTTCGCCCGGCGCAAGAGGCGAATAGTATTGTGCGATGTAATAGCCGCCGAGAGTGCGTCCGGGCAGAATGCATTGAATGGCGCAATGCGGCGGCGCTTGCGTTTGCGCGGCGGGAATGGCGCGGAAGACGATCAAACCGCTGCCAGAACAGCGCCAGGGCGGCGGTGGATAGAGGACGTTATCGGATGTGTCATTCATGGCGCAAACGAAGCTGACCGCAGGCGGCGTCAATGTTGCGGCCGCGGCTGTAGCGAACGGTGGCGTCGATATGATATTGCAGCAATAGTTTTTTGAAGGTTTGGATTTTGTCATGCGAGGGTGGACGATAGGGAAATTCGCCGACTTTGTTGCAAGGAATAATATTGACGTGGCAAAGGAGGCCTTCCATGAGTTTTTTCATCCGTTCGGCGTCTTTAGGCCGGTCGTTGACGCCGTCGATCAATAAGTATTCGAGGCTGATTCTCCTGCCGTTCCGGCGCTGGTAAAAACGCAGAGCGTCCATGAGCTGATCGATTTGGTAAGCTCGCGCCAGGGGCATTAATTTTTCACGGCTCTCGTCCGTAGTAGCATGAAGCGAAGCCGCCAGTTTGACTTTCCAATCTTCCAAGGCGATCCGGTAGATTTCCGGCACGAGACCCACGGTGGAAACCGTCAGGCGTCGAGAGGATAAACCCAATCCCTCCTTGGCGCAAAGAATATCGATCGCATCGCGCAGAGCGTTCAGGTTGTGCAAGGGTTCGCCCGTCCCCATGAAAACAGCATGAGTGATGTTTTTGCCTTCCCAAAGAAACGCGAGGACTTGGGCCACGATCTCGCCAGCGGTAAGATTGCGCTTCCAACCGGAGCGCCCGGAAGCGCAAAAGCGGCAGCCGAATTGGCATCCGGCCTGGGTAGAGAGGCAGATCGTATATTCTTCGGATTCGGACGGCTCCCGCTTATTTACTTTTCCCGTTCGCGGTTGAGTTTGGATTTTTTCGGAGTAATAGGGCATGACTACGGTTTCTACGCCCTCGCCGTCGGGAAGCCGAAACAACGCTTTAACGGCGCCGTCGGCCTGATCTTCCTGGCGCGAGGCGATTTCCGGGATTTGCAAGGCGAAATGCGCTTCCAACTCCCCTCGCAGAGATTTGGATAGATTCGTCATTTCCCCGAAATTTCTCGCTCGTTTTCGATAAAGCCATTGGTAGAGTTGCGCGGCGGCGTAAGACGGATGTCCATGCTGACCTAGCCATTCGCGCAGGGCGGGCATGGGATAATCGAAAATGGAAGGGCGATCCGCTTCAATAGGGGATTTTGGTTCGATGGTCATGGAATCTTTCTAAAAAATCGCGTCGATCAGCGAGTCATTATTAGGCCGTTGGGGACGAATGGTTTGCCCAAATCGTTTTCGATGGTAAAATTACATTCATTCAGAATTTGATTGCTTATTCGCTCCCAATCGCCTGGGAGGAATAAAGGAACCATGCAAGAATTTTTATCGTATGCCATTAAAAGGATAATCCTTTTTCGCTCGCCGAGAAGCGCAGCGATCGCCGTTCTTCACAGAAGGAGAGATAAAATGCTCTGCCTCTGTTGTCGCTAAACCTCCGACCACCCATTCCATTCGCTGAAATAAATACCGTTTTTTTTTCGATAAGGAGATATAAGCCATGTTTGGCCCTATTAAAATTATTGTAGAAGATTTTCGTTCTTGCATGGAGAACGATCCAGCCGCCCGCGGATTCTGGGGCGCGGTGGAAGTGATTTTTACCTATGCGGGCTTTCACGCCATTATCGCGCATCGCATCGCGCATTTTCTACATGCGAAACTGCATCTGCCATTCATCCCCCGCGCCTTATCCCAATTCAGCCGCTTCATGACCGGCATCGAGATTCATCCCGGCGCCCAAATCGGCAAAGGATTCTTCATCGATCATGGCATGGGCGTCGTTATTGGGGAAACCGCCATCGTGGGGGATGGCTGCGTACTTTTCCAAGGCGTTACGCTCGGCGGAACCGGAAAGGAGACCGGCAAACGCCATCCTACGTTGGGGAATAATGTCATGGTTAGCGCCGGAGCCAAGGTGTTGGGCAACATCACGTTGGGCGATAACGTCAAAATCGGCGCGCAGTCGGTGGTGTTGAAGGACGTTCCTGCAAACTGCACCGTCGTTGGAGTGCCGGGGCGGATCGTGATCCGGGAAGGTCAGAAAGTAACGCGAGGCGTGGACTTGGATCAGGTCAATTTGCCTGACCCGATTATGGAGCGCTTGGAAGCCTTGCACCAGGAAATTCTCGACGTTCATCAAGAAATCCACAAATACCACAAAGAGGAAATCGAGAAAACCGTTGCGGATGCGAGAGAATAAATCTTGAATCGTCAATTCCCCTCTCCATTCTTGGAGAGGGTTAGGGTGAGGTCTTCCTAATCTTGAACCAGCACGATCCCCTGTGGCTGTCGTTTCCCCGTTGGATTGAAGAAAGTAGCCTTCCATCGCTCATGAGCGAGGAAATCGGCTCCAACGCTTGGCTGCTGTTCCGTAAGTTGGTGGAGATGGAATGCGGCGCCAACCTGACGCCGGATTGGTTTCCCTTCACCGTCGATCTTCTCGCCCGCTGGACGGGAATTCCCGCCGCTGAAATCGAGCCGCTGCTGCAAGGGCTGGAAGCGGGGGGCTGGATCGATCGCGCCGACGCGGAATGCGCAACGCAGCGGGCGCGCATCGCCGCGCCGCTGCCGGTTCCCTTGGAAGAAGAGGAAATCCGTTCGCGGCTGGAGGAGAATGGAGCGCGGCTGGGGCGATGCATCTGGCGCTATTACCAAACCTTGGACGGCCTCAGCCAGGTGGAGCGCGTCGTCTTTCTCTACCAAATGCTTTTCGGCGCCCGTTTTACGCCCCGCATCGTGGAAGATTTGGAATGGATCGCCAATACGTTCGATATGAGCGTGATCTATGACGCCTTTCAAGAGGCCTACGCCAAAAAAGTAAAAAGCCTGTCGTGGATCAAAACCCACTTGCATTTGGAGAGCGAACCGGAGTAAAGTAAATGATGAATGATGAATGATGAATGATGAATTTCATGTTACGCGCGATGAAAAAAGAGGAAAGTTAACCCGCCGTTGAAACGGCGGGCTATTGTCGTTTGCCCCTTTAAAGGGGCATTTATAATAGCCCAGCCTTTCAAGGTTGGGATAAGAAATTTCGTGAATATCGAGTTACTTATCATTGATTTCAATTCCGGACGTTCTTTTCGGCCATTCTGCGCGATTTCATGGGGGTTGAGGAAACGATGAAAACATTCGCCTCGTTAAATAAAAACATTGAAGAACTGGCCAAAACGATTCCTCATCTCGATCGACTGCCGGACGAAGATCCTAACCTCTGTCCCCTCTGTGACGGTTATGGGCATATCATCGACGAGAACGGCGCCCGAGCCTGTTCCTGCGTACGGCGGGAGATCATCTTGTCGGAATTCGAAGACGCCCGCATTCCGGAACGCTTCAAAGAAGAGATGTTGGAAACTTTCGATCCTTACAAAGCTTCGCTGAAGGCTTTACAGAAGGATATCCGGGAATATGTGGAAAACTATTCCGTAAGCCACGCCAAAGGATTGTATATCTACGGCTCCACCGGCTGCGGCAAGACGCACTTGGCGGTGGGGATTTTGAAGGCGCTGATCGAGCGGGGGATCAATGGCGTCTTTTATAACGTCGTCGATCTCTTGGACGCCATCCGCGACACCTACGATCCGCAAAACGGCCCCAATCCCAAATCGCTTCTGATTCAGCAATTACAGCGTCAGGTCTTCGTGCTGGACGATTTTGGCGTTCAGAAGGCGACGACGTGGGTGGCCGACCGACTTTACGCTTTGATCAACCGGCGCTATCAGGATTGCAAAACCATCATCATCACTTCCAATATTCGTATGCCCGACCTGATGATGCGCGTTGACAGCACGCTCGCGTCTCGTATCATCGACATGTGCAAGGAAATCGAAATTCAGGCGGACGACTTCCGGAAGCAGCGCAATCGCTACCAGGTCTCCAGAAAACCGCCTGTGCGAACGAAAATAAGCGCGAAATAACATACAACGAGGCGCAACGGCATGACGAGAAGCGGTTCGGATTTGAATTTAGGAGAAGTGAGAAAAGCGGTTATTCCGGCGGCGGGACTAGGAACGCGATTTTTGCCCGCCACCAAAGTGCAACCGAAGGAAATGCTGCCCCTGATCGATACGCCCACGATTCAATACGTGATCGAAGAGGTGGTGGAATCGGGGATTACGGATATTTTGATTATTACAGGCAAGGGCAAGCGGGCCATCGAGGATCATTTCGACCGGTCTTTCGAATTGGAAAACGCCCTGGCCTCTTCCGGCCATAACGAACTGCATAAAAGCATCAGCGATTTATCGATGATGGTGAATATCCACTATATCCGGCAGAAGGGCTGCAAGGGATTGGGCGACGCCGTTTACTACGCCAAACAGCATGTGGCGGGCGAGCCGTTCGTGGTGCTGCTTGGAGATACGATCGTAGCGTCGAAGGTTCCCTGCACGCGGCAGCTGATGAATTTCTACCGCAAATGGCGCTGCCCCGTCATCGGCGTAGAGCGCGTTCCCCGCGAAAAGGTTATCAATTACGGCATCATCGCGGGCAGGGATGTGGACGAACGCACGAGCATCGTTCACGATCTCGTGGAAAAGCCAGAAGTGGAAAAATCGCCATCCACCTTGGCAGTGGGAGGGCGGTATATCCTAACCTATGACATCTTCGAATACATCGAACGGACGCCGCCGGGCAAGAACGGCGAGATTCAACTAACCGACGCCCTGCGCTTGATGGCGCAAGATCAATCCATCTACGCCTACGAATTCGAGGGCAAACGCCACGACATCGGCAACCGCCTGGACTACCTCAAAACCACAGTCGAATTCGCCCTCAAGCGCAATGACCTGGCCAAAGATTTCGCCGCCTACCTGCGCGAAGAACTCCCCGCGCTGCTGCACGAAGCGGAGAAGGAGCATCCCGCGCCGAAAGTGAAAAAGGGGTGAAGTTACTATATAAACTATCATTTCCAAACTTAGGAAATAGATGAATTGCTTGAGATTTTTATAGGACAGACCTAAGTTTTTCTGCATTTTATTATAGATTCTATTTACACCGCTATATGATATTCCTTCAGTTGCTAAATCGTCATGTTTTCCGAGACGATTTTCTTGAGTCTATGGTCTTGGGCAGCATTTGCGAGAAAATCGAACAAGCTCGAACGCATGGGATACGACCAACTCCGAAAGGGGATTGCCGGTTCTCATCGTTCGCAGCCAACTGCGAAATCGCACCCCTACTTCCTTCCCATGAACCAGCGATAGGTAGAGCAACAGCCCTTGGGCGATTTAACCCAATTGAACGTACCGATGATACGCTTCTATCTTTCGCTTGACGGCTTTCCGATAGGCTTCCGGTTTTTTATGAAGATATTGTTTTCCTTCCCTCCGGCGGATCGGCTTCATGGACTTCATCCAAAAATGATAGGTATAGGTTCCGATCCCATGAATCGCGCTGCGAAATCCCACCTCGATTTTGAACCGAGAAGAGGCTTCGGATAAAACTTGCAACCCCGGCGCACTCCGTTCGAACGGAAAATCCCACCAAAACCAGAACCAAATACATAAAAATTCGTGAACGCGAACACGCGGCTTGAAAAGGGCGGACGCAGCTATACCATTGACTCTATAAAATCATTGTGATATCCCTCAATCCGAAAAGTAGAAATTGTGAATGAAAACGATTTCTCTTTACGGTAAAGGGATTTTTTATTTTGAAATAGAGGCCCCTTTCTTCCGGGTTCGCGCTTTATTAACTCAAAACTTCGTACTCTCCAGTATTCTTTTATTTTGTTAAAATTACGCCGCATCTCTGCAATCGTCGAACGCCGTTTCATCAACAAAGGAATCCAGCCTCATGACCATCCGGTCTCGTTTGACCATCGGTTTTATCGTCGTCATCCTCGTCGCCAATTCCTTTTTGTCGCTGGTAACCGCTCTTCATGTCGGAAACGTATTGATAAAAGAAGTCCAGAAGCGCGTCCGTCTCGATCTTAATTCCGCCCGCCGGGTTTACAACGATCACGTCGAGAAAATCGAGCGCGTCCTGCGCACCGCTTACGTGCGCCATCTTTGGGATGAGCCGCCCTTGGATCAAGTAAAAAGCCACCTGGACGCCGCCTTCCAAACCTTAGGCCAAGAGACGCCTCTGGCCGTTATGACGTTCGTCGATCCTCAAGGGCGAGTTCTCTATCGCGCTCATAATCCAGAGGCTAGCGGCGACGATCTCTCCTCCAATCCCCTCATTGCCAAAGCGATTAGGCTGGGCGAACCCGTTAGAGGAACGCTCGTGGTTTCCCATGACGATCTGGTGCGAGAAGGAGTGGATTTATCCCGGCGCGCCATGATTCCGATTCACGATACGCCGGCGGCCCGTCCTTCCGGCAAAACGCTGGAATCGGACGGTATGATGATTGCCGCCGCCTTGCCAATCCGCCGCCGCGATTCCAACGGTGAGTTATTGGGCGTCTTGTACGGCGCCAATTTGCTCAACCAGTGGTTCGAGATTGTCGATGTCATCAAGGACGAAGTTTTTCAGGACGAGACTTACGAGGGAAAAAACATCGGCATGGCCACCATTTTCCTAGGCGACCTGCGCATCTCCACCAACGTCCCCGCCAGCGACGGCTCCCGCGCCGTCGGCACCCGCTTGAGCGCCGAGGTTTACGACCGCGTTCTTATGAAAGGCGAAATCTGGGACAAGCGCGCCTTCGTAGTCAACGATTGGTACATCACCGCCTATGAACCCATCCGCGATCCCGGCGAACACATCATCGGCGCGCTCTACGTCGGCCTTTTGGAAAAGCCATTCAAACGATCCTATATTCTTATCGTCGCCGTTTTTCTGATTACGGTAACGCTCACAACCGTCTTGAGCCTTTTTCTTCTCGATTGGGTAACCAAGCGGATTCTCAAACCTATCGGACGCATCACCGTTATGGCCAAACAAGTCATCGAAGGCAATCTCACCGCCCGCGTCGGCATCCGCCCTCCCGGCGAAATGGGCCGGCTCTGCCGGGAAATCGACCTAATGGCCGACGCCGTCTATCAACGCGAAGAGTTGCTCAAACAAACCACGCGCCGCCAAATCGGCCAGAGCGAAAAACTGGCTTCCGTAGGCCGCCTCGCCGCCGGCATCGCCCATGAAATCAACAATCCCCTCACCGGCGTTCTTACTTTCGCGCATCTGCTGCATCAAAAAGTAAACATGAGCGAAGAAGACAAGCAGGACTTGGAGGTTATCATCCGCGAGACTACCCGCGTCCGCGAAATCGTCCGCGGACTGCTCGATTTCGCCCGCGAGTCTCCCTCCACCCGCGAGCCGCTTGACGTTAGCGCCGTTATTCAACAGACCTTCAAACTCGTCCGCAGCCAAAAGGAATTTCGGAAAATCAACATCGTTGAAAACCTGGACGAAACCTTGCCTTTGGCGACAGGCGATAAAAATCAGTTGCAGCAAGTCTTTCTCAATCTTGCCCTCAACGCTTGCGAAGCCATGCCTGAAGGCGGCGAATTGAAAGTATCTACGTTCCTTCGGGAAGATGGGCGCATCGCCGCCGTTTTCGCCGATTCCGGGCACGGCATACCGCCCGATTGTTTAGAAAAAATCTTCGATCCCTTCTTCACCACTAAGCCCGTCGGCAAAGGCACCGGTCTTGGCTTAAGCGTCAGTTACGGCATCATTCAAAATCACGGCGGAACCATCGACGTACGCAGCGAGCCGGGCGAGGGCGCCGTCTTCACCATCCTTCTCCCCGTAAATAGCGGCGATGCGAATAGCAAACCGGAAGGAGATGCGGCCTCATGAATTCCACCCAACAAGATACGGCTTTCGCTCCGCGCGTCCTCGTTATCGACGACGAAGCGGTGGTATCCCTCAGCTGTCAGCGCATTCTCGCCCCCGAAGGCTACGCCGTCGAATCCCGCCAGGATGGGCGGCTAGGTCTTCAGGAAGCGCTGACCGACGCCTACGACGTGATTCTTCTCGACATCGTCATGCCGGACATCGGCGGCTTCGAAATTCTTAAACGAATTAAAGAGGCGGGCGTCTCTTCCGAAGTGGTCGTCATTACCGGCTATTCCACGGTGCAAACCGCCGTCGACGCCATGAAGGAAGGGGCCGCCGATTACTTGAGCAAACCTTTCACTCCCGACGAATTGCGGGTGGTGATGAAAAAAGTCATGGAGCGCTCCGCCCTCTTAAGGGAAAATCTCGCCCTGCGCCGCGAGTTGGAACTGCAACAGGGCTTCGAAGGCATTCTCGGCGGCAGCCGCGCTATGGAAAAAGTATTCGCTCTCATCAAGCGCGTCGCTCCCACGGACGGAGCGGCGTTGATTTTCGGCGAAAGCGGAACCGGCAAGGAACTGGCTGCCCGCGCCATCCATCGCCTTAGCCGCCGCAACCAGCACTCCTTCGTCGCCTGCGATTGCAGCGCGCTGACGCCCACCCTGCTGGAAAGTGAACTCTTCGGTCATGTCAAAGGCTCCTTCTCCGGCGCCATCGCCACGAAGAAGGGCGTCTTCGAAGCGGCTCATCATGGCACGCTCTTTCTCGACGAACTCGCCAACATCAGCCAGGAAATTCAAAGCAAACTGCTGCGCGTCCTCGAAACCCGCCGCGTCAAGAAAGTCGGCGACGCCGAAGAGCGCGAAATCGACATCCGCCTCATCGCCGCCACCAACCGCGACTTGATGGAAATGGTTCAGGAAGGAGAATTCCGCGAAGACCTCTATTACCGCCTTAACGTCGTCCCCATCTATCTCCCCCCGCTGCGGGAACGAACCGGCGACATCCCCAAACTGGCCATCAGTTTTTTGGAACGCTTCCGTAAATCCAATCCCATCGCCGTCCAAGGCTTCACCCCGGAAGCGATGGCCCTAATGGAAGCCTATCGCTGGCCCGGCAACGTCCGCGAATTGAAGAATATTGTCGAGCGCATGGCTATCCTCTGCGACGCCGAACGCATCGAACCGGTTCATCTGCCGCCCGAACTGCGCCAACCAGCTCCTTCCTACGCCGCAGCGCCTTTACCCACATCCTGGGAGGAATTCAAAGAATATAAGCGCCAGGTCCGCGACGCCGCCGTGCAGGAAATCGAACGCCGATTTCTATTCCAGGCGCTGGAACGCTCTCAAGGCAACGTCAGCAAAGCGGCGGAAGCGGTCGGAATGCAGCGCACCAATTTTCACGCCCTCATGGCTAAATACGGCCTCGCCTCGGACTCGGAATCCAGCTAATCGAGAGACCGCAGCGCAGACGCCATCTCCATACACTGTACAAAGCAGTCATACAGAACACAGAACAAATCCATATTCATATTGCCTTGACTCAAGTTGAACATTGCGTTGGATCGCATATTATAAATATAATAATATCAAATAGTTGTTTAATTATCTTCCATCTATTCCATTCCCGATAATTCTCCTTGCATCCTCTTGGCGCGCTTTATGCAGATATCAATCCACACCAACGGATTCGATTCCAAAAGGAGAAAGAACATGATCGCCGAACGAAGACTCCTCGTCGTGGATGACGAAAAAGTAGTATGCGACAGTTGCTGCCGCATTTTTTCGGGCAATGGATATAACGTGGATGCCTGCACGGATCCCCTGGAAGGCTTGCAGCTGGCGGACCGCAACGTCTATTCCGCCATTCTTGTCGATATGAAGATGCCCGGCGTCGACGGCATTGAATTTCTGCGCAGCATCCGCGAGAAGCATCGCGATATTCCCGTCATGATTATCACCGGATACGCCAGCGTTCCTTCCGCCGCCGAAGCCATGCGGCTGGGCGCATCCGATTATATCCCCAAACCCTTCACGCCGGACGAAATCGTTCAGGCCGTAGAACGCATCCTCGCCGAAGACGACGATCAGGATTCGCGTCCAATGACATTGCCCGAATTCGCACCGGCCCCATCCGCCGCTCCTCCATCCGCATCCATACCAGAATATCCAGAAGATGCCGATTATCTCTTCTGGGACGAATCCTGGATGAAACTAGGACGCAGCGCGGCGGAGCGTACCGATCCTTTGGTGCAAATCGGCGCGTTTCTTTATAATCCAGATGACGCCGCCGTTCGTTCGATTCGCTTGCCACAACTGGGAGAAGCGGTTTTTCAAGGTCTTCCCTATTTCGCCTATGAACTCGAAGGCGAATCTTCTCGCGTCGTCCCCTCTCCCATAACCGGCGTAGTTGTTGAAATCAATCCAGAATTGGCCGCCAATCCCGCTGCGTTTTTCGGACGTTCCTGCTGGGATGGTTGGATCGCCCGCGTCCAGGTTACGGAGAGAGAGAAGGACCTCCCCGCCTTGAAACCGCGTAACGTCATCCTCGCCGCGTGCTACGAACGCTCCTGGGAAGCGCAACGGCAATGGCTGAGGGACGATGGCTGCCGCCTTCAGGAAGTGCGCGCCTATGGCGAACTCATGGAAGCGCTTTTCCAAGACAACAGCGCGCTGCTGATTTTCGACGCCAAGTCCTTCGATGTCAGCGGTCCCAAAATCATCCGCCGCATCAATCGCCAATTCCCCCAGGTTAAAATCGCCGTCGCCAACGACGCCGAAGCCCGCATGGAAAACGCTTATCGCGCCCATAAGATTCTCTATTACTCGGCGGAGCCGTTTTCCAACCGAGAAATCAAGGAAATCCTTTTTTCCGTTTATCGCCCCGCTAACCGTCCCGCGGCGGCGGTTGACAATTCTTCTCCCCTGCCGAAATGGATCGGCGGCTTGCGCGTCTCCTTCCCCCAAGGCCGCTCGGCGGTTCTTGTTTCTCCACAAATGGTTTTGCGCGAAGATAGGGGATTAGGCTTGCAACTCAAACGCAGCGTCTTGGAAAAAGGTCTGCCGCTCGCCATCGATCTATGCGCCGGTCAAGTCAACGTGGAAGCCTTCCTGCGCGATAGCCAAGAAGATGCCCGCGTACTTATCCTGCAAACGGCGGAAGCAGGCCGTTTGCCAGGAAGCATCATCCGCAAGGAAAAAATCCTCCAAGCGTCATTCCATGGCGAAAAGGCTAAATCGGTCAATATTTACGCCATTCAACCCGACTGGAGCCAAAACGAACCGTTGGACTTTGATGATCGTCTCGCCAAAACGCTGGCGGAATTCTTTATCCGGGAAATGAACCATGGCAAAGATGAAAACGAATAGCTCATGTTACGCGCGAGAAAAAGTAGGATAAGTCTATTATGATCGTCGCGTTGAATCGCGAAAACGCGAAATAAAAAGAAAAACACGAAAAAAACAGTTGGCGAAAGGGATCGCGCCGTGAAAAAGTTTATTCCGTTGAATCCCAAAGATTCTGTGCTATCCATGATTCGAAAATTTCGTGGGATTCGAGATTTTTCGTGGTTTCGTGATTCAATAACGTAAAAAAATGAAATCCTTTCTGCTCTTTTGATCGGCTCTACTAATTGGGGTTGAAATACTAACGCCGAAAGCGAAAGAACATTGGCTGCGTAACATGAGTGAATAAAACGCAATAACGAAATCCCGCCATCCAAACGAAAGCCGCGCTTAATCACCCCAAAAAGCGCGGCTTTGTTATTGTCGCATCGATCAAGCATCTTAACATAGAGAAAACGATGGTTTTAGAATAAATCATCTAAAAGATTGGAGTGATTATAATGAAATCCACGCGCCGCCTTTTCTTAAAACAAGCCAGCGCTTTTCCCGCGATTTTCGCCCTCAATGGTTGGAACCGCCAAGCGCAATCTTCACAGAAGATGAATGTTCTTTGGTTGATCGCCGAGGATATGGGGCTTGAACTCGGCTGTTATGGCGATTCTTTAGTTCAGACGCCGCATCTCGACCGGCTGGCGAGCGAGGGAGTCAAGTTTACTAACGCCTTCTCGACGGCGCCCGTCTGTTCCGCTTCCCGCTCCGCTTTTATGACCGGCATGTATCAGACCTCGATCGGCGCTCATAACCACCGCAGCCATCGCCGCGATGGATATCGCTTGCCCGAAGGCGTCCAATTGTTGACGGATTATTTCCGCGATGAGGGCTATTTCACCGCCAACGTCAAAACGGCGGCGCCCGGCGTTGTGGGAACACAGAAAACGGATTTCAATTTTACCGTCGAACGTCCCTTCGACGGGACGGATTGGAACCAACGCCAACCGAGGCAGCCCTTTTTCGCCCAAATCAATTTTTCCGAAGCCCATCGCAATTTCAAGCCTGTGAAAGAAAACGCCGTAGATCCCGATAAAGTGGTTTTGCCGCCCTATTACCCCGATCATCCCATAGCCCGGCAAGATTGGGCGCTCTATCTGGACGCCATCAGCGTTCTCGACCAAAAAATCGGCGCAGTTTTAAAGCGGCTCGATGAGGAAGGATTGGCGGATCGTACCATCGTCGTTTTCATGGGCGACAATGGCCGCTGCCACGTGCGCGGCAAACAATGGCTTTACGACGGCGGCATCCGCATTCCCCTCATTGTGCGCTGGCCCGGCCAAGTCCAAGCAGGAACTGAACGGGAGAGCATGGTCAGCTCCATCGATATATCGGCTACTTGTTTGACGATCGCGGGCGTGGAAATTCCCCTAAAAATGCAAGGCAGCCCCTTGTTTGGACCGTTGGCGAAAGAGCGCGAATATATCGTCGCCGCCCGCGACCGCTGCGACGAAACCGTGGATCGCATCCGTTGCGTCCGCACCCAGCGCTTCAAATACATCAGGAATTATTTCACCGAAAAACCCTATAGCCAACTCAATCGTTATAAAGAGACGCAGTATCCCGTAATGCGTCTCCTGCGCCGCCTTCACGACGAGGGAAAATTGACGCCGGAACAGGAACTCTTTATGGCCCCAACCCGGCCGCCGGAGGAATTGTACAATCTGGTCGATGATCCTAACGAATTGCGCAATCTGGCCCAGAATCCCGCTCAATCTTCCACCTTGAAGGAGATGCGGGAGACGCTCGATCGCTGGATGAGAGAAACGGGAGACCAAGGCGGCGTCCCTGAGGACCCCGCCGCGATCCAGGAATTCGAAGAGCAAATGAAAAAAACTTATTACGAAAAATTGAAAAAAATCTACGCCCAGGAAGGCATGAAATGGATTTGGTAAATAGGGGTAAAAGGCTCTTTCATCATTAGTCGTTTTCTCTTTTTTTGTGTTACACTATCCTCTAAATCCAACCGCGACCGATTTATCGAAAGGCCGTTTCGTGAAAAAACTGTTTATATTCGCTTTATTGGCGTTGTTCTGTTCGGGATGTTCAGGATTATCCATCCCTGTAAACCAAATCTTGCCCTTCTTCTTAATCGATCAACGCAACTTTTCGCCTAGCGGCGAAAAGGATGACTGCTTGAAGGAGACGCCTTCGCTTGATTTCCCCTCTACCACTCCCCTCTTTCTGGTCAATGATTTCCCATTCCCCCAACAGCCCAATCGCTACGGCCCTCTTCGCTACTCGATGGAAGAGAGCCATCCTGACAACGTTTGATTTATCCATTCCCCTGATGCGATTATCTAGGCGTTACTTTCGGCCAAGCCGTAGCAATGCCTTGCGAGCGGATCATGCTTTGAAAATCCTCCAGTTTCGTCTTGGCGTTGCGGATGCCGCGTGGGCTTTCCTTGTGGCTTAAGGCGAAGACGGCCAGCATACCCGCCGCCTCGCCGATATTCCATTCTACCGGATGCAGCCGGTAGCAGCCGTTGGTGATATGAGTAACGCCCAGATTCTTACAGGCGGGCAACAGGTTTTCCATTCGTTGCGGAATCAACGCGCCCAATGGAATTTGATAAGGCAGGCTGCTGATGTCGATATAGTTATCCCCGCCCGTGCTGGGGTGAAGATCGATGCGATAGCTGCCGATGCCCACGGAATCGGGGAAAAACTCCGCCTGAACTTCCTCTCGTTTTTGCCCTGTCGCTTCCATGCGGGAGTCCGTCCCTACATGATGTTCCAACACCGTGAATTCTGCCTTGATGCGCCGCGATTCGCGGATGTAGGGATATTTCGCCAGCCCATGCTCCGTCCCCAACAGATCGCCGCGCAGCCGCAATCCCGGCCATCCGGTTCCGCCATCGGGACGGGGCGCTTCCGTTTGCATCCAATAAAGCAGGGAATAACTCAATTGCATGGCGCCGTGCAGATGTTGGCGCCGTTCTTCATTCGAAACCTCGAACAGATTGCCTAGCAGGTAATCGTTCATAGGCCAATTCACCAGCGTGATGTCGCTGTCGTAGGTTCCCTCGGCGAAGTTCCGTTTATGGACGATGCGCCGGTAATGCCAAAAGCCGTAATACTCGCCTCGGCTTTCGCGTTGGGGATCGCAAAGCCGCTCGATAGGCTCTAACGTAACGGGATGCGTATAGGTCCAACTCAGCAATTTCCCCGGCCATGCAGGCGCCAGTTGCGGAATATAATCGCGCCAAAAATTGTAATTTTCCGGTTTGTCGATAACACAGTTCTCTCCCTCCAGCCAGTCCATGGCGAAGCACCAAGTGCAGGATTGCATGTTTTGCGGCTGCGCTTCGCTGGGAGCGTGCTTCTCGCCCGTATCCTTCTGCGCTTCGAATCCCGTAACGTATTCCGTTCCCGTCAACGGCAGAAGATCGCCCATTTCCGTTGCGTCGATGAAATAAGGCGCCGATAACGCCGTCAAATCCCCCGTCTTTGCGTTGCGCGCCAATACGGTCTTCACTCGGTCTCCGTCTACGTCGGCGGCGCAGGCCGTATGATCCAACAGCAGCGTCAAGCGCCCGCCGCTGAGATAAGGCGCGAACAACTCGGTCAACGCCGCCAGACCGACGCGCGGCTCATGGCAAAGATAGGAAACTCCGCCGTCGCCGGGATTGAGATTCCAGCGTCCCCGCGCCTCCGCCGTCAGGGGGTAGCAGCGGCGGTAAATCTCGCGGATTCTTTCCCGCAGCTGCCGATAGGAAAGCGTCCCGCCAAAGGTTTCGATCCAAGGATTCTCGTCCGGCGGCACGCCTTGCTGCGTCATCTGCCCGCCGATCCAATCCGTCTCCTCGGTCATGATGACCTTCAGCCCATTGCGCAACGCCGCCAAGGCTGCCGCGCAGCCGCCCAATCCGCCGCCGATGATAACGATGTCGGCGCTCAATTCTCTCCGCTTGCCGGTTTCCTCCGCCGCCGCGAAATTCGCAGGAGTCAAAAGGGCGGGTGTAAAGCTCATTGCGCTAAGAAACGATCGTCGATCCATAACCATGTCCTATCTTCATTTCAATTTTGTCGCGTAAGGAGAAATAACTTTTTTCCTATACGCGCATAAACGGCTGACTCGGCGGGAGAAAATTACTGAATATCCCTTTCGCTCGCTTCGAGCGTTGCGTTATTCATAATTTGTCCAAAGACGAATTACTTGGATTACTCTCTCTTTCTCAAGTGATTGGTATACTAACCAATGTGCACCATCGTCATACGCATAGATCTTCAGGCCGTTAGCTTCTCGACTTCGGCGGGAATCTTGCTCAAACTGATTTCCCGAAGATCGACCTTGCGGCTGGCATTGTCAATATCGATGCCCGCTATATTTCCTGCCTCATCGTAATCCACAACGACGCCCTCGGATATTTCCACAGAATCGACGCTGGGCTTGGAAATCAAGTCAATGTATAGCGAATCCGTATCTTTGTAATAGCTTAGTTTCATTTTTTGAATCTCCTGTCTGGGAATGCGCTATGATCCCTCGTTAACGCATAGGAACAACCGAATAACTATGATTTTGGCGCTTTAGGGAGCTGCGCGCCATGCCAAACTGCCGCAATCCAGACAACATCTCCTTTTATTCTATAAAAGAACCGGTATGGCGATACGATTACCTCTCGGTAAGGAAACTCTGGAAACTCCGGTATAATTTTTCCGGATTCAGGAAAATCCTTAAGCCTGCGTAAAACCAATTCCGTTCGCTTGCGGAAACGAAGCGCCGCTGAAGGTTTGTCGCGCCTTATGTAAGCAAGAACAGATAAAAGCGTAAAAAGAATCTTCACGATGGCTCATCGGAAAGAAGCGAATCGGCTTCGGCAAGGACCGCGTCTAAATCATAGCCCTCGCCTAACTCGATCTCACGCTCACCCTTCGCTAATAGACGCAGGATTTCGTTATCGCGCTCGGATTGTTTATAGGCTTCGATGCCGAGCATAACGGCGGCAGCTCGCCCTTTTTGCGTAATAATAAGGGGTTCCTTAGAATTCTTAACTTGATTCAGAACCTTAGCCGCATCCTGCCTCAAATCGCTCATCGGAATGATATTCGATAATTTTTTCATGATTCGTCTTTCTTAATAGACAGTGGAAACGCATAGCAGTCAGACCGGAAATTCGAAGTAGTGAAAGATTTCAAATTTCCCTCGTCTTTCCCGCTTTATGCTCCGCCAAAGCCTCCTGCGCCAGTGCGTCGAGTTTGCCCGCCTTTATATCCTGCTCGATTTCTCGATCCCATTCGTCCGCATCGAACTCGTAGAACCAACTTCGAAAGGCAGCTAATTCAGCGGAAGAAAGTTGACGAATATCTTTTTCGATCTCTTCGAGCCTTGTCATAGATTTATCCTCCAACAGCGGCGGCGATTCGCTGATATTATACACTGCGTAAGATCGTCAAGCCACCATATTCCCTCTCGCCACCGCCGCCGCGTGGTTTACGGCGTCTACGGGGGTTCGTCCGTAATAGTCGCAGCCGGTCATGTTGGACAAGCGGTCGGAGGCCGCCGCTCCGCCTAGCATGATGGAGATTTTTTCTCGCAGTCCCGCCGCTTTGAACGCTTCGACCGTTTTCGCCACCGATTTGTAGCAGGTCGTCAGCAGCACGCTCATGCCTACCAGCATGGCGTTTTTTTCTTGAGCGGCCTGGACGAATTTTTCCGGCGGGACGTTGATGCCCAGATCGACGACGTCGTAGCCTGAGCCGCGCAGCATCATGACGACGATGTCTTTGCCGATGTTATGGATGTCGTTCTGCACCGTGCCCATCACAACGCAGCCCGCCGACGGCGGACGGGGAGCGTCTTTCAGCAGCGGCTCCAGATCGCTTACAACTTTATCCATGATTTTCCCGGCGAGGATCAATTCGGGGATGAAGCAATCCCCTTGATCGAAGCGGCGGCCCAATTCGGTCATGCCTTGATGGCATTGGGACAAGATATCCATCGCCGACGCGCCCGCGCCTTTCATCTGCGCGATCAGAGAAAGCGCTTCGTCTTCTTGTAAGGAACATAAAGCTTGCGCCAAGGGAGTTAGTTCGGTCATTGCAGGCTCCTCAGAATTGGATTAAACAAAACCATACATACAAATAGGCGAGCAGGTCGTTGTCTTCCCACGCTTTTTGTACGATTTTTTCGTCGCCCAGGATTTTTTCGTATTCCTTGCGCTTCACTTCCCAGGGAATGCAAACGCCGGGTTTCAGTGTTTTCTCTTGATCGGTCATTGGAATTCTCCTAAATGATGAGTGATGAGTGATGAGCCGCCACACCGAGGGAATCGGCGATAGCAGAAAGAAAAAGGATTGAGGAGTCTTGGCTCGGCGGGAGCCTCGCCCTCCCTTCTTGTTTGAAGGTGAATTGCGGGAGGGCGAATCTCCGTTTTTCCCCCTGCGTCCGGCATCGCGGCATGTCATTTCGAGGGAGCGCAGCGACCGAGAAATCTTCAACCCGCGTGTGGAAGGATTTCTCGCTATCGCTCGAAATGACAGAGTCGCAGCATGACAGAGCCGTGATGAGCCTGCCAGCTTTCTGTTTTCTTAGGAGTGATGAAAAAAGATTATTCATGATCGGAAACGATCTTCTCCTTGCCAACCAGTCTCCCAGTCTCCCAGTCTCCCAGTCTCCCATTGGTGGGCTACGCTTCGCTTTGAGCCCACCCTACATAAATTTTCTTCGTTCAATAAACGCCGTATTCTACCGTGAAGTCGGTCATGGCTTTGACGTTTTCTACTTGAGGATCGTCCTGCATGATGGCGCCCGCGTCCATGATGTAGCCGCCGTCTTGGGCTACGCCGTCGATGACTCTTTTGCAATATTCCCGCACTTCATCCGGCGTTCCGAAGGTGAGCAGTTCGTTGGGAATGCCGCCGCTGAGGCAGAATTTATGGCCGACGGCCTTATGCACGGCGAAGATGTCGCCGCGGTCGACATGATAGATAATGGAACGTTCGGGCAGTTTGGCGATATGCTGCAAATGGCGGTCCCAATCGCCTTCGGCGTAAAAGAGAACCTGATGGCCGAGTTTCCATATCTCCTCGATGATCTGCTTCATCATTGGCCAGCTGAAGCGTTCGAACTGTTCGTAGGAGATGAAGGGAACGCAGCCGCGATGCAGCCATATGGAGATGGGGACGTTTTTGCTGGGATCGGCGCCCGCCAGCGCGTTGAACATCATGTGCGGCATCAACGCTTCGCAGGCGGCTTCGACTTTTTTCGGCTGCTTGAAGAGGTCAGAGCACAGCGGAATGAAGCCGCGCAGTTTGTCGGCGAGGATGTCGAAGGGCGATTTCAGGCAGCCGGATATGGCGCCGACGGTGCCCGATTCCGCCCGCAGGCGCGCGTTTTGCTCGCCGAATTTGTTGAAATAGGTCAACATTCCCATGCCGCCCTTGAGCCAGGAAAGGTTGTTGCGAAAAGTGTTGGGCTGGCCGTTAGCGGCGACGTCGAGGTTGACGCGGGGCATCCAGACATTGGCGAGGAAACCGGTGGGATCTTCGATCAGCAGATCGTACTCGTCCGCGCGCATATAAGCGTTCTCTTCGTCCTTGGGTTCGATGTACTGAAAAGCGCTGTCGGGAGGGCAATCGACGCCGGGGATATGATAGTATTTCGTTCCCACGGAATCGACGAGGCCGGTCCAAACGTAAACCATATTGCCGACGGTGGCGTCCCAGTTAAAATCGGCGGCGCATTGGCGGACGGCGGCGAAAGCCAGGTCGAAGTCGTGCGTAACCTGCTGGCAGGTATAGCCCGCGTATTTCCCGGCAAATTCCGCCGCAAACGGGCGGATGGGAATGCGGTCCGGCTTTTCGTTGCGCATGGCAGCGACGTACCGCTTCAGTCTCTCTTGGTACAACTGCTCCATTTTCTCGCTCATAGGAAAATATCCCTTCATTTGCGAATCGATTTTAACGAATGCTTTTTCATTAAAGTACTATAAGGAGAATGGCTACGCTTCGCTTTGATCCCACCCTACGCGACTGCGCGACTGCGTTTTTGAATCACGAAACCGCGAAAAAACTCGAATTCCACGAATTTTTCGAATCGTGGATATGACGGTTTTTGGGGATTCCACGAAAAATGCCTTTTCACAGCTTGATTTCTTGCCCCAGTGTTTTTTTCGCTTTTTTTCGTGCATTTCTTTTTCATTTCGTGTTTTCGTGATTCAAAACGATGATCGCCATAGAACCATTCAACTTTTTATTGCGCGTAACATGAATTAATTGTATAAGATATTCGGTATTTCTTCGCCCCCATATCGATGAAGAATATTGAAATTCCAATTCTATTCGATTACCAAATGAAAGGGCGTTCGTCAAGCGAAACAGCCGGAATTCCTAACGAAATCCCGGCTGCTCTCCACGGCTTTTATCAGGAATGGTCATGGGCGGAAAAAAAACTTCGCCTTTGCCACCCCAAATTCATCATTCATCATTCATCATTCATCACTCATCATTCATCATTGCTTTTCATGTCCGAACAATAAATTATAAATCACAGGAATGACGATCAATGTAAACAGCGTCGAAGCGAAAATGCCGAAGATGATCGACCACGCCAAGCCGCTGAAAATCGGATCCAGCGTTATGACGATATTGCCAAGCAGCGACGTGCCCGCTGTCAGCACGATGGGCCGCAGGCGCACCGCTCCCGACTCGATCAGAGCGTCCCTCAGCGATTTTCCTTCTTTGAGAGCGTTATGAATAAAGTCGATGAGGATGATGGCGTTGCGCACGACAATTCCCGCCAGCGCGATCATGCCAATCATCGCTGTCGCCGTGAAGAAAGTGGGGTCTTGATAGCCGCCGACGGGATGGTTGGTTAACAGATTGAGCAAGAAAAAGCCGGGCATGATGCCGATCATCGTCAAAGGTATGGCGATCATGATTACCACCGGCATGAAGAAGGAGCCGGTTTCGATAATCAAGAGAATATAGATGCCCAACAGAGCCGCCCCGAAGGCGATGCCGAGATCGCGGAAAACATCGAGGGTGATATTCCATTCGCCCTCGCCGCTCCAATGGATCGTGAATCCCGGCGGCAAGGGATTTTTCTTAAAGTGGGATTGCAATTCGAGAATAGCCTCCGCTGGAGCGCGTCCCGCCATCTCGGCGAAGACGTAGACGACGCGTTCAAGATTTTTGTGATAAATGGAGATGTCCTGCGTGGTCTTTTTGAATTTTCCCAATTCCGCCATCTGCACCAATTCTCCCGAATCGCCATGCACGGCGACGCGAGCGAGACGGTCGGGGCTGGAGCGTTCGTCGCGAGGCAAGCGCAGGCGGATCGTCAAAGGATTTCTTTCCGAAGGAGCATGCACCGCTCCGGCGTCAATGCCGCCCAATGCGATTTTCAGATTCTGGGCGATAGTTTCGGGAGTAACGCCATTCAACGCTGCCTTCTCCCGATCCACTTCGAAGACGAATTTCGGTTGAGCGTATTCCACCGTATCGTCCACATCGACCATGGCGTAAACTTTCTCCATTTGGGCGCGCACGGTCTTGGCCGCCGCGACGATCTCGTCGTAGGATTTCTCCGGCGTTCCATAGATTTCCGCCACGACGGTGGCGATGACGGGCGGCCCCGGCGGCGCTTCCACGATTTTTACGTTGGCCGAATATTTTTTAGCGATGGCGGTAATGTCGTTGCGCAGCCGGAGGGCGATAGTATGGCTCTGCTGCTTGCGGTATTTCTTGTGGGCGAGATTGATGCGGATGTCGGCCATATTCTCGGACTGGCGGAAGTAGTAATGACGCACCATGCCGTTGAAGTCCATCGGCGAGGAGGTTCCCACATAGGAAGTAAAATCGGTAACTTCGGGGACGCGGCGCAGAAAATCCTCATACTCGCGCGCAACGGCGTCGGTCTGCTCCAACGTCGTCCCTTCCGGCATGTCGATGACGAGTTGCAGTTCGTTTTTGTTGTCGAACGGCAGCATCTTCAACGGCACCCAACCATAAATGGCGGGCAATGCCGAGGCGAACAACAAGACGATTACCCCCAAAACCAAAAGATAAGAAAGCGGACGCGAGTCAATGAAGGGACCGAGGATGGCGTTATATAGCCGATAGACGACGCTGGATTTGAGATTATACCCTTCTTCCTTGGCCTCGGCGTAAACCTTCTTCATGACGTGATACGTCATCCAAGGCGTAACGGTAAAAGCTACCAGCAGCGACATCAGCATTGCCAGAGGAACATTTAGCGCCATCGGCGCCATATAGGGTCCCATCATGCCCGTGATGAAAAACATGGGGAGAAACGAGACAATAACCGCCAGCGTAGCCAGAATGACGGGCGGACGCACTTCATCCACGGCGTACAATACCGAATCGCGCGGCCCCCGGATTTTCAAGGCGAAGTGGCGATAGATATTTTCCACATCCACAATAGGATCGTCGACGACCAGCCCCAACGACAACGTCAACGCGAAGAGCGTCACCCGGTTGATGGTGTAGCCGAGAAGCAAGTTGAAGAAGAGCGTCAACGCGAAGGCGATGGGCACGGCGAAGGCGACGATCAATCCTTCGCGCCATCCCAAGATATAAGAGATAAGAGCGATGACGGTGATGACGGCGACAAGCAGACCCTCCACCAGTTCGTTGACTTTGTCGTTGGCCGTCTCTCCGTAATTACGCGTAATGAGGACATGGACATTGTCAGGGATGACATGACGCTTGATCTCTTCCAATCGCGAGAGAATTTCGTCCACCACCCAGACGGCGTTGGTTCCTTTGGTTTTGGCGAAAGCGATCGTCACCGCCGGGACGCTTTTGTTCATCGTCTCTTTCGAAATGTTGACCTTATGATGAGCAGCGGGGCCGAATCCAGCGCGGGTATATGTTTCCATTTCCGCCGGTCCGTCGATGATATTGACGACGTCGCGCAGATAGACGGGCTGGGATTCATAGACGCCGACCACCAGGTTCTTCAATTCTTCGATCGAACCGAAAACCGTCGATCCTTCCAATAGAATGTCGGCGTTGTCCTTTTCGTAGGAACCGGCGGGAATGTTGACGTTCGTTGCGCGGATTTTTTCCACGATGTCCAACGGAGACAATGAATAAGCCATTAATCGTTCGCGGTCGAATTCGATGCGCACCTGCCGCGGCGGACCGCCGACGATGAACGTGTTGCCCACATTCTTCACTCCTTGCAGGCGATCGATCGCTTCTTCGGCAACGCGGCGCAGCGTATAGATATCCGCGTCATCGCTATAGAGCGTCAAATTCAAAATAGGAACATCGTCTATCTCGACAGGCTTGACCACCCAGCCGGAAACTATCGAGGGAACTTTATCGATATTGGATTCGATTTTGTTGTATAACTTAAGCAGGCTTTTTTCCCGATCCTGTCCGACGTAAAAACGCACGGTAACGACGGCCTGGCCGGGGCGCGATGTGGAATAGACGTACTCCACGCCGTCAATCTGCCACAGTAATTTTTCCAGCCGCGTAGCCACAAGCCGCTCCACCTCTTCGGCGGACGCGCCCGGCGCGCTGACGTATACATCCGCGAAGGGCACGACGATCTGCGGCTCTTCCTCGCGGGGCGTAATCATTAATGCCGCCATTCCCGCCACCAGGGAAAGCAGGATGAGGACGATGGAAAGATTCGAATCGAGAAAGACGGCGACGATCTTGCTGAAAAACGAGAGATGCTTCTTCGGTTCCACGATCCACCTCACGCTTTCCGAGACGGAACGACGATCTCATCGCCTTCCGACAGGCCGGAGAGTATCTCCACGTTCTTGTCGAATTTCATTCCCGTACGGATGGAACGAGTGGTCAATACGCCTTCTTTTTTCATGGTAACGATTTCCAATTGTCCCACCTTGCGCACGGCGTCCGCCGGAATGACGAGACATTTGACCGGGTCGAGCGGGATGCGGATGCGTCCATACATGCCGGGATAGATGCCTCCCTCTCGGGGAATGGAAACTTTGACGACGACGGAGCGGCTAGCTGGATTGGCGGAAGGAACGATCTCTTCCACCGTCCCCGTCATTTCCTGACTAATGGCGTCGATGACTACCGGCGCGGAATCGCCGATCTTCAGCCGCCCAGAAAGTTGTTCGCGCACGGCGACCTCGACGCGCAGATTGCTGGGATCGTACATGGTGAGAAGGGTTTTGCCGGGAGTGGCGATATCGCCGGGATCGCAGTATTTCTCGGTGATGGTCCCATCGATGGGGGCGAAGATTTTAGCGTTGGAAAGCATCACGTCCGCTTCTCGCACTTGTTGGTTGGCTTGTTCCAAGCGCGCCGCAGCGATTTGTTCGGCGTTGGCGGCGTCGTCCAACGTATTTTGAGTGATGGATTGGGTTTTCAACAGCGATTCGAAGCGCTGCCGGTCTTTTTTCGCTTTATCCAATACGGCTTGAGCCGCTTCGACGGCGTTGCGGGTTTGCTGCAAACGGGCGCGCAGATCGCGGTCGTCCAGCGTAATTAGCAAATCGCCTTTCTTCGCCTGACTGCCGGGCCGGACGGCGACGGTTTCGATGGCGGCGAGAATTTTGCTGGCGATATTAGTCGTGCTGCGGGACTGAATGGAGCCGACGGCTTCGGCGCTCTGATCGGCCATGATATAGGTGGCGGCGACCGTAGACGCGTCTTTCGCTTCTTCTTGCCGATCCTCCAATAATCCGGGACCGATGCGTCCTTTGGTAAACGACCCCTGCATCCACATCAGCATCAGAAAGAGAACGGCAAGGCTTACAGTGGCTAATACGATATTCTTTACTATTTTCATCATGATTCACCCTATAATTATGTTATTTGGCCAATTTGCCAAATAGGAATACAGTAATTATTATAATGGCAAAATTCATGAATGCCAAACAGAAATTAGAAAAAATGATCTACTATCAAAAGAGCAAATCACAAATGAAGTAATTACGGCAACTTGCAGTCTTCAATATCCGCGTTGGCGCTGCTGGTTTTCGCCGTCAAATCGTCGCGCAGAAAGCCATGCTTCTCGTCCGCGATAATATCGCCTTTGGAAGTCAAGCCGTTCGTGGGATCGTAGGGACGCCGGGGATACGATTGGCGCGTCTTATCCGGCCCCCATCCCCAAACCCAATATGAGCCGTGCAGCGTATCGACAGGCAGGTTTTTTTTATGAGCGACGTATAGATACCACCCTACCGGCAAGCCGTCGCCGCGGTTGTCGCCGATGCGCACGCCGGTAATGTCGATAAAAGGATCAAAGGGTATCGTGGCGACAAAAGCGACGGGCGACGTCAATCCCGCCATATTGTACGTCGCCTCTATTTGTTCTTCGTCGCAAAGCCCGCACGGCCAGCCCGGCCGCCGGAAAGGAGGGCTGTTATGATCGATGCGGTACATGTTAACGGCGTCGGACAAGGTGCGTATATCGGCCATAGAGCGAGTCGCCAAAGCGCGCACCCGCGCATTGAGGAAATTGGGAACGGCGATCGCCGCCAATATCCCGATAATAGCGACGACGATCAACAGTTCAATTAAAGTAAAACCCTTCAAGCGCCGCATGACATTCTCCTCTCCTCGCTCATAGTCGAATTATCATCTCATAGAAAGGATGATTCTACAAGATTGCGATTAAAAGTGGGATTCGTTTCCTTAATTCATATTATGCCTGTTGGCAGAGCGGGCGTTCCGCTTGCAAAAGCGAAATACGATGAATGCAAAGATGCTCGCACTCCCATTTTAACTTACGCTATATAGGACGTTTCTGCATGAACCTTGTCTTATTCGCGATATTATATATGATATCATCAGTCTAACCTATAATCGCCAGACATGGAGAATTTATCCGAGGAAGATGATGAGCAAGATGAATCGTGATTTGAATTACTACATGTCTTTGCCGTATAAAATAGAAATCGAACCATTGCGAGAAGAGGATGGCGGCGGCTTCGAAGCCTTTATCCCTCAATTGGGCAGAATGACGATGACCGCCGCTGGCGACACGGAAGAAGAGGCTATACAAATACTAAGAGAAGTGAAGGAAACTCTCTTTTCTCATTGGATCGAAGAAGGTTTTCCCATTCCCGAACCGGAGGAGGAATCTCCCTACAACGGCAGAATTCTGGTTCGGACGACAAAAGAATTGCACCGGGAATTGGCTATCGAAGCCAAAAAACAGGGTGTAAGTCTTAACGCTTTTATCAACCAATCTCTTTTGTTGGGTTACACTTTTCAATCTTTCAAGATGAATCTGGAGAAGATTTGTTCCCATTGGTCGGCGGGCAGCGCTTCGCAATTTAAAATCGAATTGAATATCGGCGTTTCCGATTTTTCTTCTCTCGAATCTCTGCCGCCGGAGAACAAATTACATCTTGTCGCATAACCAAGGTTATGATAATGCCGAAAAAAAACGAAGAATCTTTGCAGATTTTGTTTCAACAATTCCGCGAATTCCTTCGGGAGTTGGAGCTCAAACGCATTTGGATCAGCCGCATTCACGCTGATTTGTTTGATGAAACTCCTAAAAAAAATGAATGTATCAATATTCATTTGAATAGCACAGCGGAATATAAAAATCTTGACGGCAACCGAGCAAAAGCGTCGACATCTTATCGATTATGCGCCGAAGATAACAATAAAAATGCGATCCTGAATATCGAGTTTGTAATCGATTCGGAATATGATTCCAAAACACCGTTTACGGATGAGTTGTTCGCCCTGTTTACGCAAAATGTCTTACCTTCTCAAGTCTATCCCTACGCTCGCGAATTTATCCAAAACGCCGCCGCTCGCATGGGATTTTCTCCTTTAACCATGCCGCTTTGGAAAGCGCCTCCAATTGCCTCGACTGCGAAGAAAAAAGCAGCGATGAAAAAATCCGACCCCAAAAAATCGGCGGCAAAGATTAAAACCCGATCTTCCAAAACTTAATAACATCGCAGGGATTCTCCATTCTCATTTTTAAAACCTCCTTTACAATATACAAAAACGTAAAGCGAGGTAAACGCTCATGGCTCATACACCCTCCACTATGCTTCCCTTAGGAACGGCGGCGCCGGATTTCTCGCTGCCGGATACGAAGGGGAATATCGTTTCTCTAAGCGATTTCGCCGATGCCCCCGCGCTGCTGGTTATGTTTATCTGCAACCATTGCCCCTTCGTCAAGCATGTGCGCGGCGAACTGGCGCGGCTGGGCGTGGATTACGCCCAACGCGGCGCCGCTATTGTCGCCATCAGCGCCAACGATGCGGAAAATTATCCCGACGATAGTCCCGCTAAAATGGCGGAAGAGGTTCAATCCGCCGGATACGTCTTTCCCTATCTCTACGACGAATCGCAAGAGATAGCTAAAGCGTATCGCGCCGCCTGCACGCCGGATTTCTTTCTTTTCGATAAAAATCGTAAACTCGCCTATCGGGGTCAATTGGACGACAGCCGTCCCGGCAACGATAAGCCCATTACCGGCGCCGATCTGCGAGCGGCTCTCGACTCCGTTTTGGCGGGTGAAGAATGTTCCATGGCGCAAAAGCCCAGCGCGGGATGCAATATCAAATGGAAAAAGGGAAACGAGCCGGATTACGCCTAGAACGCTCCGCTGGTTCACGAATTCCTAACGATTATCCTTCTTTTCTCGCCAATTTTTCGGGATAGGATAAAGCATGATTTTATTGTAAATATAGGAGCGATTCTATGAAACTTCGGCGTTCGATTCTTGTAAGTTTTTTCATTGGGATTTTGACGATCTCCCTCTCTCCCGTTCGGGCTTTGGAAAACCAAGAAACGGCGTTAAAACCTTCGGCGAAGGCTGGATATCACATTTACGCCCACTCCCATAACGATTATGAACACGAGCGTCCCCTGTTGGACGCTTTGGATAACCGCTGCTACAGCGTGGAAGCGGATATCTGGCTGGTGGACGGAGAAATTCTGGTTTCCCATAACGAAGGAAAATACAAAGGCGGATTGAAGGAGCTTTATCTCGATCCTTTGCAGAAGTTGGTCGATCAAAAAGGCTTCGTCTTTGGAGACGGCGAAACGGTTTATTTATGGCTGGACATTAAAGATGCCCGCCCCGAATTGAGACCGGTTCTGCATGAGCTGCTGAATCGCTATTCCATGTTCACTGTCTATACCGATAAGGAAATCAAGGCGGGACCGGTTACGGCGATTTTGACGGGAGACGCGGAATCCAAAACCCGGTTCGTCGAACAATTCCCCGTCCGGAAATTCTGCCGCGACAGCAATGACTATAAATCCGGCGATCCCAAAGCGGACAATCGATGGACATGGTACGCCCCGAATTGGAGGAATTATATCCAATGGAATGGAGTAGGCGAAATCGCGCCTGAGCAATACGCAAAACTAGTGGAAATGGTCAACGACGTTCACGCCAAGGGGCGAAAAATCCGCTTTTGGAGCGTTCCCGACAAACCCAGTTTTTGGAAATTGGCGCTGGAAACCGGAATCGATCTCATCAATACCGACAACCTGACGGATTTGAATCGATTTCTGGAACAACAATAACAAACCTAATGAATTGATCCGTAGATCCATAGGATGGGCTCAAAGCGAAGCGTAACCCACCACCATTCTTTTATCCACTTGTCACTCGCCACTTGTCACTGTTGTTTAAATATTTTCATAGGGTGAAAATAAAACGCTGACCGATTCGCCATTGTGAATCCGGCGGATAGCTTTGGCGAAGATTTCTGCAACGGACAGCGTTTTGATTTTATCGATTTTCTTTGGCCCTTCGACGGGGATCGTATTGGTTACGACGACCTCGCTCAGATTGGATTTCTGAATCCTTTCCACGGCGTCCCCGCAAAGCACGGCGTGGACGACTCCGGCGCGGATGTCGGTTACGCCCTCGTCCGAAAGGCTATCGACGGTATTCAGCAACGACCCGCCAGTACTGATTTCGTCGTCGAAAATAATGGCTCTTTTCCCTTTCACGTCGCCGATGATGTGCTTGACGACGGCTTTATCCTTGTTGTCGATGCGCCGTTTATCGACGATGGCGAGAGGAAGATCGAGCAAGCGGGCGTATTTTTCGGCGCGTTTGGCGGCGCCCGCGTCAGGCGCGACAACGACGGTATTTTCCAAATTAGAATTTTTAAAGTAATCGATCAGAACCGGCGTAGCCAACAAATGATCCGTGGGAACGCGGAAAAAGCCTTGCACTTGGAACGAATGCAGGTTCATGGTCAATACCCGGTCCGCTCCCGCCGCTTCGATCAAATCCACCATCAGGCGGGCGGCGATGGAAATTCGGGGCTGGTCTTTCTTATCCGAACGCACATAGGGAAAATAGGGCAGCACCGCCGTGACTCTCGCCGCCGAGGCGTGTTTGAGCGCGTCAATCATGAGAAGCATTTCGATGATGCGGGTATTGACGGGACTGGTGGAAGTCTGAATGACGAAGGTATCGCATTCTCTGACGTTCTCCCCGATTTTGACGAAAAGGTTCTCGTTTTTAAATTCGATGATATCGACTTTGCCCAAAGGGATATCGAGATGGCGGCAGATTTCCTCGGCCAAGGGCCGGTTGGACAATCCCGCAAATACCTTTAATACTCTTCCATCCGCTCTCACATTTTCCTCCATTTTGCGTAGTCAAAATCGCCGGCGGCGTTCCTTTCAACTTTGTAATTTCTGGTAGGCGGCGCGAGCTACGATCAATTCTTCATTCGTGGGAATCACCCAGATCGAGACGGGGGAATCCTCCTCCGAAATGAGCGCTTCCTCGCCGGAACACGATCTATTTTTATCCCGATTCAAGCGAATTCCCAAGTGCTCCAAGCCTTGGCAGACCGCCTGCCGCACGCGAAATCCCCTTTCTCCAATCCCTCCAGCGAATGCCAAAACGTCCAATCCGCCGAGAGCGGCGTAATAGGCGCCGATGTACTTTTTCACCGCATAGGCGAAAGCATCGAAGGCTAGTTGCGCTTGCCGGTCGCCTTTATCCATGGCGGCTTCGATGTCCCGCATATCCTCTGATACGCCGGAAAGGCCCAGAAGGCCGCTTTCCTTGGTTAATTTTTTATTGATTTCCTCGATGGAGCAGCCTTCCTGCCGCATGACGAACAAGACGGCGAAGGGATCCAATTCGCCAATGCGCGTCCCATGAAATACGCCGCTTTGAGGCGTAAAGCCCAGGCTGGTATCGATGGATTTCCCGCCGGAAATGGCGCAAAGCGACGAACTGCCGCCTAAATGGCAAGAAATCGCTTTGAGTTTTTCTATGGGCCGTTCCGTCAATTGAGGAATACGTTCGGAAACGTAGCGATGCGATGCGCCGTGGAAGCCATAGCGCTGAATGCCGTAATTCTCTCTCCATTCCTTGGGTACAGGATAGACGCGGGCGTACTCAGGCATCGTAAGGTGAAAAGCCGGTTCGAAAAGCCCAATCAGTGGAGCGTTTGGCAACAATTCCCGAAACAATTTAATCGCCTTGATATAAGGTGGATTATGGGCGGGAGCGAGGAATACGTAATCCTCCATCGCTTGCAATACGTCATCATCCAATCGCTCGCATCCCACGAAGCCTTTGGCGATCACGGTTTTAAAGGCGACGCAATCCAATTCGGAAACGGAAGCGATTACGTCTTCCTTCAGCCGGTCGAGGATAAACTCGATCGCTTCCCGGTGAGTATTGAATGCTTGTTCGACATTTCCTTTTCGTCCGCCATGATCCCAAGAAGCGACGCCCTTGCCGGCGCCGATTCTCTCAAGGCGGCCAAAAGCTAATAAGTCTTCCCTAGGAAGATCGTATAAACGGTATTTCAAGGAGGTGCTGCCTACATTGGTTACTAAAATACGCATATCGACCTCAAAAAAACAATCATGGAATAAATCGGTTGACTGAAACCAACAGCGAAGATATTTGGAATAACTATAGATGCGAAGCCGCAAATCGCGCAATCCATAATAAGGACGCCGCAGGTTTTTTTTTAACGGCGAAAGAACAATTTAGAAAATTTATTCTTGACTTCATGGTTTAAATATTGTAAATTCATACGATTAAATTAATATTCGAAACACAGATATAGCGAAGCATTCTTAATTTGTAATAAAGCGGGAATGGGAAAAAGAGCGCAAGCGCTTTTCCCTTTTATTTCCGCTTGGCGGGATAGAAGGCGTATCCATGCGAATACCGCCATAGAAAGGAGGCAAGTCGATATAGAAAAAAAAATAAGAACAAAAAAGAAGAAGACGATGGAATGAATGGAAAATCATATGAAACTTGTATGGGAGGAATTATGAACAAAAAAATTACTTTTCTAACATGTCTAGTATTATTAACCGTCCCCAATGTTTACTCTCAACCGCTAGGAATCTTCACCGATCAAACAGGCATCGGCGATGAAGGCATGGGAGCGGCCAGCTTCGCCAACGGCGTTTATAAGATCGAAGCCAGCGGCAGCGACATTTGGAACAACGCGGACGGTTGCTACTACGTCTATAAAGAGGTCGAAGGCGCTTTCATCATCGAAGGCGATCTCGAATGGGGCGACCAAATTATTCCTGGCGGCGGTCCCGATGCGGGTAACGACTGGAAAAAATTGGGCTTCATGGTTCGCGAAGATCCTAATGCGGCGGGTTCCCGTCATGTAACCGCCATATTGCGCAAGGATTACGGCTCCGATGTTCAATTCCGCGAAACGAAGGACGGCGCTTCCGGCGAAACGCCGGGTTTGACAGCTAAAGGGGCGGCAGACACGAACACTATCCGTCTGATGCGGGTTTTCAACGGTTTCACGATGATGCGCAAACAGACGGACGGCTCTTATAAAACTATCGGCTCCAAGCAGATGGACCTTCCTGCGAAAGTGAAACTGGGATTGGCGGTAACAGGGCATGACACGGCGGCATTGGAAACGGGCATTTTCAAGAATGTAACCATTACGTCGATTCCCGTCAGCATTGAAGTTGCGCGATCCAGCTCGCAAACAACCTTCCTGCCAGGCGTACCGGTTCCAGGAATCAAGTTGACGGTAACGATAGAAACCGGTAAAACCGCCGATGTAACCGTGACGGAAACTCTTCCCGTAGGTTGGACAATCAATAAAACCACTCCTACAACCGGCGTAACGGTTGCGGGAAATATTCTCACCTGGAAACTGACTGGCGCCTCCGGCTCGAAGACGTTAACTTACGATCTAAAACCGGCGGCGGACGCGGGCGAGGGAGTAATCCTTTCGGGAACGGCGGCGGACGCCAGCGGCAATATTTTTGGAATCATCGGATTCGCAAGTCTGGATTTGGAAGGCGCCAGCACCGCCAAAGCGCCTATGATTACCACTAACAAAGTTACGCTCGATGGAAATATAAGCGCGGGCGAGTACGAAGGCGCTTACCTTTTTAAATTCGATCGAGCCAACGCCGTAGCGCCCGGCGTTCTTATCAGCGGCCCCAGCTACACGCCCGAACAATCGAGCCTGACGATTCGCGTTTTCCATGACGCCGATAATATCTATGTCGCCATGGATATGGTCGATCCATTAGTGGATTACACATCGTCCGCCAATGTATGGGAATGCGATGGAGTCGAGCTGTATCTGGATGGAGACTACAGCAAATCCAATCCCAAAGACGCCAACATGTTTGGATTCCAAGCCACGGTTATCGGCAACGGCGTAAGAACCGCAGGCAACGATCCTCCGACGCCCGTTGAACTTCCCGGCGGCGGATATGCGTCCGACGACGGCCAATATTGGAATTTCGGCGCCAAGGGGAAAGCGGACAATTCGGGATTTATCGTGGAGTACAAAGTCGATAAAAACATGGTTCTCGATCCGCTCACGATTAAAATCGTCGGCTTCGATATCGGAGTCAACGATGCCAGCAACACCGGCGTCCGGACAGGCAAGTGGGCCTGGTGGCACTTCGATATGGATACGGGTTTGCGTAAGGATTCCTGGAACGACGAACGCGGATGGGGCACGCTCGAACTGCTGAGCGGCGCATTGCCTCCGCCCGTCAATGTTTCGGATTGGTCCTTGTTCTGAAATTTTTAGGAACAATCGTACAGTTGAATTTTCAATAGTCTCATGCCGGGGCGGCGCTTTTCTCAAACGCCGCCCCGTTTTTATGTTTCTGTTTTATGTGGATATCAAGAGAAAAATCGATTAACGATTAAGCATCTCGCTTATGGAATCGGAGAACGCTGGCATCACGCCCGCTAAAAACGATGCGGACAATATAAACCGCGCTCCCGCTTACCCCGCGTTATCTCTAGCGCTTCTTGAAACAAAAAAAACAATCCCATCCGCTTCTCTCAATAAAACTTTAATTTAAATCCCATATTCGTGGTATAATCATTCTTGATAACACGGCCTTTGCGTATATCGAAAAGGAAATACCTTATTAGCGAATTGCGATGCATTGAATAAAGCCCGCCATGAGATCGCTCCATCCTACGCATTTTTTTTGCAAAAAAGGCGGCGAAGGAGGATAAGCTCATGAATATGCTGGAGAGAATGGAAAAGGGAGTCGTCGTGCTTCAACCTTTGCAAAGAATCGACGCTTCGGTTTGCCCGGAATTTTCCTGCCGTTTAAGCAAAGCGGTGCATGAGGGATCGGGTAAAGTGCTGCTCGATCTATCCCAAGCCGTATTTATCAGCAGCTCGACGTTGAGCGTATTGATGGCGGCGCAAAAACAATCCCTCGCGGAAGGCGGAGTCTTGGCGCTTTGCGCGCCGAATCAAGCGGTCAAAGATTTACTGAGCGTCGTTCATCTGGAAAATAGTTTCTCCATTTACGATAATTATCGGGAAGCGTTGGAAGCCCTTCACGATTGATGCATCGAACGCTGGAGAAATGGAGAGGATGCAATGCCTATCGACAATTGTTCCCGGTGCGGCGAACTATTCAACAAGATTAAATACAACATCTGCAATAAATGCCTGGAAGAGGAAGAATCGTTATTACGAGACGCCAAGGATTATCTCCTCGAACATCCCAACGCCATGATTATCGAATTGGTGGAAGAGTTGGAAATCGAAGAATGGATGTTTGAAAAATGGATCCGGGAAAAGCGCATCCAGATATTGTCGCCGGAAGAAATGATGAAGAAACGGCATTGCGTTCAATGCGGCCGCGAGTTGAAGGACGATAACGCAATGTACTGCAAAAACTGCATGTTCAAACAGACGCTGCAAAAAAAAGTCGAGGAAAAAGAGGAAGCGCCAAAAGTAAAAGAAGAGCCGCTCTCCTACGATCGCCGCGGAATGCACTATAAGAAATTCAAGCCGTCGCACTGAATTTTCCAGTTTCATTACAAAACATTTAAAATTGTAGGATGGGTCACGCTGTTTGACCCATCCATAACTCCATTCCATAAATATCGATGGATCAAAAAACGCGACACATCCTTCTTTTCCGATCTTTACCCAAAAGTAGTAGTGATTAATTAAAATAGTGGATTACGCTTTGGTGGACTACGCTTCGCTTTTAGCCCACCCTACGATTATTGGCAAAGATTCAAGCGGCGATTGTCCCTATCAACGGAAATCGTTAAGATGGCGTTGAAGATTTCATAAAGAAAGGGAAGCAATATGCCGTTAAAAACCTTGCGCGTGGGCATGGCGGGTCATGGATTTATGGGGAAAATGCACGGGCATGCCTACCGTTCCCTAGGATTCTATTACGATCCCCCTCCCGCAAAAATCGTCCTGGCCGGCGTGGCGGCGAAAACGGAAGCAAGTTGGAAGCGCGCCGTGGACGAATGGGGATTCGAATTCGGAACAACGGATTTTAGGGAACTCTGTTCCCGAAGCGATATCGATATTATCGATTGTTGTACGCCGAACTATCTCCATAAAGACGTTTTGCTCGCCGCTTTGGAAAACGGCAAGCATGTTTATATGGATAAACCTTTATGTTGTTCGCTCGCGGAAGCGAAGTCGATGGCGGAGGCGGCCGCCCGCCATCCCGAATGCGTCACTCAGATGACGTTTCAATACCGTTTCGTCCCCGCCATGCTGCGCGCCAAACAACTCATGGAAGCGGGGGCGCTGGGGCGCGTCTTCTCGGCGCGAGTGTGCTATCTTCACGCGGGCTACGTCGATCCCAACCGTCCGGCGTCCTGGCGGCTCGATATGGCGCAAAGCGGCCCCGGCGGCGCGCTCTTCGACTTGGGAGCGCATGTTGTAGACCTGACGCGTCATTTATTAGGCGACTTCGCCGAAGTCTTCCACCTCGGCGAGACCTTCATCAAAGAACGGCCGCTTAAGAACGATCCATCGCGCAAAGTTCCCGTCGAAGTCGACGACCTATCGATTATGCTCTTCCGCCTAAAAAACGGCGCCGTGGGAACGCTGGAATCGTCGCGTCTGGCAACAGGCGTACAAGACGAAGTGCGCTTTGAAGCCCACGGAAGCAAGGGCGCCATCCGCTTCAATCTCATGCAACCCAATTTTCTCGAATTTTTCGACGGTTCTTCGCCGGAAGGAATCTACGGCGGGGATCGCGGCTTTAAAGCCATCGAATGCGTCTCTCGCTACCCCAAACCTTTCACGCTTCCCGGACCGAAAAACACCATCGGTTGGGAACGCTTCCATGTTCATAGCATTTTCAACTTCGTCTCCTGCGCGGCGCAGGGCGTCCACGCACAGCCGGATATTCTCGAGGGCGCCAAGACTCAAGCCGTTTTGGAAGCCGCTTTGGAAGCCAGCCGGACTGAACGTTGGACGGCGGTTCCGGAAATATAGTTTCAACTCCTCTTTTCCTGGACGGCTTGATTCGCCGGAAAAATTCTGGGATAAATTGGATGTTTTGGATCATGAATATATAAATAATAAGATTACCTATTCGAAGGAGCCAAAACCATGAGCAACCTTCCTGAACGAAAAAATGACGATCATCATCCCGCCGCTCGCCGCCGGGATTTTCTTAAAACCAGCGGCGTTTCTCTTGCCGGTTTGGCTCTCGCCTCGCAAGCGGGGCAAGCCGTCGATACGGCGCCGAAAAAAATCCGCATCGGAGTCGTCGGCGGCGGATTCGGTTGTTCTTTCCAATGGCATGAGCATCCAGATTGCGTCGTGGCGGCGGTCAGCGATCTGCGACCCGAACGGCGCGAGCGATTAATGAATGTCTATAGTTGCGATAAAGCCTACGGCTCGTTGGAAGAACTGGTAAAGGCGAAAGATATCGACGCTGTAGCCATCTTCACGGACGGGCCGCTGCACGTCCAGCATGTCGTAGAAGCCATGAAGAACGGCAAGCACGCCATCAGCGCCGTCCCCGCCGCTTACGGCTCAATGAAACAGGCCGATCTTCTGCACGATACGGTAAGAAAATACAGCCTTACATACATGATGGCGGAAACCAGCTATTACCAGCAAAAAACCATCTCCGCCCGTAAGTTTTATCAGGAAGGCAGATTCGGCGAACTCTACTACTGCGAATCGGAATATCAGCATGACGGCCTGGAAAGCCTCTATATGGAAAACGGCCAGCGCACCTGGCGCTACGGCATGGCGCCCATGCACTATCCCACGCATTGCACGGCGCATCTGCTCGGCGTTACGGGCGAACGGTTAGTTAAAGTAATGTGCAATGGCTGGGGCGACGACGATCCCATCTTGAAGGATAACGTTTATAAGAATCCTTTCTGGACGGAATCGGCCATGTTCAGCACCGACCGGGGGCACGGCTTCCGCGTTAACGTTTGGTGGAAAGGCGCTCATCGCGGCTGCGAGCGCGCCCAGTGGATCGGCGATAAGATGAGCTTTTACGACGCTCATCCCAACGGCGTGGGGCCGGTAATCGTCCGCAAGGGCGATCAAACGGAAAAGGACGACGCGGGCTATGTACGCAACCTTCCCCAATTCGAACAGTATCAACAAGTGCAATGGTGGAAGACGGATTTGCTTCCCGAACCGTTGCGCCGCGATACCGGCCACGAAGGCTCCCATGCGTTTTTGACGCACGAATTCATCGACGCCCTGACGCATGGCCGCCGTCCGACGGTCGATGTCTACGAAGCGCTGGCCTATACGGTTCCAGGCATCATCGCCCATCAATCGGCGTTGAAAAAAGGCGAACAGATGAAGATTCCGCAATTCCCTAGACCTGCGTAAGGTTTAGGCGAAAGGATTGAAGGGGTGGCAAGGGCAAGGTCGTTTCTGCCCTTGACAAATCCCTCCGAGTTGTGGGAATAGGTCAAAGATGGCTAAGGTAACTCATGTTACGCAGCAAATACTTTCAGGCCATTAGAAATATCATTCCAAACAAACGTTGAGGCTTCCATGATTATCACTCTTTCGAAACGTGAAAAGAGTCGAAAGCC
The DNA here is from genome assembly GCA_040755155.1 of Candidatus Omnitrophota bacterium. Classification (NCBI taxonomy): domain Bacteria; kingdom Pseudomonadati; phylum Candidatus Omnitrophota; species Candidatus Omnitrophota bacterium. The sequence goes on from JBFMBP010000153.1 coordinate 103,864, forward strand.
GTGAAATTTCTTCTCCCAGCCTTGAAAGGCAGGGCTATTGTCAAATGCCCCTTTAAAGGGGCAAACGATAATAGCCCGCCGTTTCAACGGCGGGGCGAGGAAGGGATTCCTGTTTCGCGTCTTTCTTTTCATTTCGAGTTTTCGTGATTCAATCGACGAGAGTAAGAGATTCCTTTAATGATTCATTGCGCGTTACATGAGTAATGTAAATGTCATTTAAGGGATTAAGGAGTATCAATCTCATGAATAGATTATGGAAAGTCATTTCCATTCTCAGTGCGTTAACGCTAGGCGCAATGGGTTCGGAGCAAGACGCCCGCGTCGATCAACTGGTGAATGAAATCGCGAACAAAGGATGGATCGCCTACAGCGCCCGCAGCGACAATGGAACCTGGGATATATTTTTTTCCCGGCCCGACGGTTCGCAACGGCGCAATATCTCCAATACGGCGGATTACGAAGAAGCCGCTCCTCTATTTTCCTGCGACGGAAAGCGGATGCTCTATCGCCGCATCGCCAAAGGCGCCACGATCAATCATGATCTGTGGGGTTTTCAAGGCCAATTGATTTTGGCGGATGCCGACGGCGGCCATCCACAAGTTTTTGGTAAAGACGCCGAATACGCCTGGGCCTCCTGGTCTCCGGACGCGAAACAGATTCTATGCTTGACTCGAAAAGAAATTCAAATCGTCAATATTGCCGATAAGAAGATCGAACGAACGCTTCCCCGCAAAGGCATCTATCAGCAACTCTTCTGGTCGGCGGACGGCCAATGGTTTACCGGCACGGGCAACATCGGCGGGCAGCAATGGTGCGTCGTGAGGATGAATGCTCAGAGCGGCGTCGTCAATCCGGTTATCATTTTTCAAAGTTGCACTCCCGACTGGTTTCCCGACTCCAAGCGCGTGATTTTCTCTTCCCGACCCGCCAACCAATCCCCCACTAACGAATACGGTTGGACGCAACTGTACGCCGTCGACGGCGACGGCCAGAATTTGCAGCTGATCTACGGAGAAGACGGCAATCATATTTACAGCGGCTCCATCTCTCCCGATGGCAAGTATGTTCTCTTTACCAAATGCCCCAAAGACGGCGGCGCTTCGGAAGAATCGGGCGCCCCCATCTGCGTTATGCGCATGGACGACGCGCCCAGCATCGGCGGCGAAAGCAAGGACTTGCGCCGGGCGCATCCTCAAACGAAAGACGGTCCCATCCTCACGCTGACGGCGGGATGGGAACCGTGCTGGACCTATGCGGAATTGGGAGAAAGGAAATAAGTTCCAACTATGAAAACGACTCATAAACGACGCTGCGTTTCACTTGGTTTGATTTTATTCGTAGGACTAATCAATCTGTCGTGCGGAAAAAAAACCGATACGGGCGAAGACCCGAAGGTAACAACGATGGGCAGTTTGGAAGTAACCGCCAAACTAGTGGAAATCAAAGGCGAACTTCCCGACATCCCCCTCTACGATTACGCTTTCGTATTCAAATATGAAGTATTGAAAACTTACCGGGGGCAGTTGGACGCCAAGACGATTTACGTCGGGCAATACAATCCCCTGAAGCCCCGCAGCAGCGTCGCCGACGCTCGTTCCGGCGAGATCGGCGGAAATCTGAAAAAATTCCAGGTCGGCGATATTCACCGCCTGGCGTTGGAGGTTCCCATCGACGATTATTTCATGGGGGGAATTGTCAATCGCTATTTCGAAGAGAACGTCAGCCCCATCTATTGGGCCGTATGGACAAACCTGGTTATCGAATAACCTCGAAGGCGAATAGCAACCTATGGTCTTCACATCCCATATTTTTATCTTTTATTTTCTCCCCATCGTTCTGGCGATTTATTACTTGCTTCCCTTCAAGCGGAATTTTTTTCTGCTCACCGCCAGTTATGTTTTTTATGGATGGTGGAATCCGTGGTTCGCGTTTTTGATGTTGCTGGCCACGGCGATTAATTATTGGGGCGGGCGCATGATCTCGCAATCTCCTCCCGGTTCTCCCCGCCGCCATACCGCGCTCATCGCCTCCGTCGCCGCCAGCCTCAGCATGTTGGGTTTTTTCAAATATTTTATGTTCATGGAAGGCAACGTCAATTTTATGCTGCGGCTCTTCGGCGCCAATGCGCTGCCCATCCTTGAAGTTACGCTGCCGATCGGCATTTCCTTCTTCATTTTCCAGAGCATCAGTTACACCATCGACGTATACCGCCAAGAATCGCCGCCGGTGCGTTCCTTCTCCGATTTCGCTTGTTTCGTGGCTTTGTTCCCCCAACTCATCGCCGGTCCTATCGTGCGCTACAACACCATCGCCGAGCAACTCGTCGAACGGACGCATTCGCGGGAAAAATTCGCTTCTGGAATTGCGCTGTTTATTTTGGGCTTCGCCAAGAAACTCTTTTTAGCCAATATTATCGGGCAATCGGCGGATGCTGTCTTCAACGCGGAAGCGCCGGGAATGTTGGACGCCTGGTTCGGCGTTACGGCTTACGCCTTTCAGATTTATTTCGATTTTTCCGCCTATTCCGACATGGCCATCGGCCTGGGGCGCATGTTCGGCTTCGAATTTCTGCGCAATTTCAACGCGCCCTATCACGCCGACAGCATCACCGAATTCTGGCGGCGATGGCACATTTCGCTCTCCACATTTCTGCGGGATTATCTCTATATTCCCCTCGGCGGAAATCGCTATGGCCCCCGCCGCACGTACATTAACCTGACGATTACCATGCTGCTCGGCGGCCTCTGGCACGGCGCCAGCTGGGTTTTCGTGATTTGGGGAGCTTATCATGGCGCGCTGCTGGCCTTCGAGCGCTGGCGAGGCAAGAAGAGCGTCTACGAGAAGCTGCCCCGTCCAGTGCGCGTCGGCGTAACGTTCGTGCTGGTATTGTTTTCCTGGGTGTTGTTCCGCTGCCCCACATTGGAAGGCGCGTCGCGATTCTTCCAGGCGATGTTCGGCATGGCTGGCGCCAGCGGCGGTTCCATCCTGTTGGGAGCGGAAATCTATACCCAAGGCCAATTTCTTATGATGACTCTCTGCGCTCTGTTGGCGTTTCAGAAAAAGCAGGCGTTCGATTGGGCCGTCAACATTACCTGGACGAAGGCGATTGTATTAATCGTTCTTTTTATATTCTCGTTAATGGCGATGTTCGCCCAATCGTTCAATCCATTCTTGTATTATCAATTTTAGGAGAATTTCCATGACGCAAGCGCGTGGAAAAGAGATTTTTCTGATAGCGGCTTTTTTAACGATTATTTTCGGGGCTGGTCTGATTCAAGCGGGCGTCGAGATGAGCCAAAGCGAAAAGCCCCAAGTACTCGAACTATTCCAGCAAAAACCTACATCGAGCCATCTCCGTTCCTTCGAAAAAAATCTAGAGCGATCTAGTTGGTTTTCCCAAAAATTGCAACCCGTCATGCGTTGGCTTCAATATGAAATTCTCAAAGATGCAGGCGACAAAGCGCTTATGGGCCGCGATGGATGGTTCTTTTACAAACCGAGCGTTCAGTTTCTCATTGAGTGGTGGCCCATGCCCAAAACCGCTTTCACCAACCTGATCGCAAAGACCGCCTTGGCGGAAGCAGAAAATCCCGTTCCCGCTATTCTTCATTTCCGCGATCAACTGGCGGCGCGGGGAATCCAACTGTTGGTTATGCCCGCTCCCAGCAAAGCCAGCATTTATCCGAATAAACTCGTTTCCCGCGCCGTGGATGAAGAGCGGCCAGTTTATATTCACGCGAAGAAAGTAATGGAGGAGTTGCAAAAATCCGGCGTGGATGTACTCGATCTTTTTGACGTTTTCGCAAAGACTCCGCCTCCTCCAGGAGAAGAGTATTACCTGGCTCAAGATACCCACTGGTCGCCGCAAGGCACGAAATTGGCGGCGCATGCGGCCGCCCGCAGAATTCTCGAACGCGGCTGGCTGGACAAAGGAACCACTGCCTACGAACTGAAACCGGCGCCAGTGCGGCGGCATGGCGACGTGCTGCGAATGATGGACCTCCCGCAAGCCGCTCGCGATTATGTCCAGGAAGATTTGCATTGCGAGCAAGTCGTACAGAACGGCGGCGAACTCTTCCACAACGATTCCCAATCGGAAATCCTCGTCATCGGCGACAGTTTTTTGCGCATCTACGAATTGGACGAGCCGAAATCGGCGGGCTTTATTGCTCACTTGTCCCGCGAACTGCAACGCCCCGTCGCCTCCATCGTCAACGACGGCGGCGCCTCGACGCTCGTAAGGCAGGAGCTAGCCCGCAAATCCTCCCTGCTCGCCAATAAAAAAGCGCTGCTATGGGAATTCGTCGACCGAGACATCCGCTTCGGAACGGAAGGCTGGCGCAAAATACCCTTGCCGCAGTGAGAAGTTCATCCCGCTCCAACCGTCTTCCACCCATTATCCTAAAAACGGCAATTGGCAATGGATTTAAGAATATTAATTCTTGTTTTTCAATTGTTGCGTAATGGAATTCTTATTACCCAAAAGGAGAGAGGAACATATTTCATAAGCCACTGAATTTCTTTTACTAATCACTTGTCACTCGTTACTAATCACTATTTTTAGGATTATTCGTCCTCTTCCCAAGAGACAATGGTTCGATTTTAATATCGCAAACCGCTATTTAAATTTCTTATCCTAAAGGACGGCTTCGATTCCGTTTGCAATTTTCGTTTGTGGAGTAGATATCGATGATTATTCTTCATGCCGGTTGGGTTGAGGAAAGGCTATGGATTTGGGGCGAAACGCCAAACGAACTAACAACATCTTCTTCCAGTCTGCGTTCTTTGCGAAACAACTCTTCTATTCCATTTTATTCTTATGACGCCGGTTTCGCTTTATTATCCGAAACGCTTTTCGCCGCCAGTTTAGCGCCTAGCTTTCCCCAAAAAGATTCCCGCGAGTTGTTCGCCTGGATTCCTGCAAAAGGAGAGCGCCCCTTTGCTTCCAGCCCCTTGATCGGCGAACCTCCCGTCTTGCGCCGGAAAACCGCGCTCGTTCCCTGGCGGATAACAGCCTTGCCTCTCGCCGCCGGTTCGCTGATTTCCTTTCTTTGTTCATGCGTCAATAAAGAGATGTTTTCGCCGGGCGTCTTGTTGGGCGCCGATCTGAAATACTGGGCGGGGGGTTTTCGATTCGCCGGAAGCCTCGCGGCGCGTCAGCAATTTCTTCCCGCTATCGTCGAAGACAAAAACGTTTTCCGGGCGCGATGGAAACCTGTCCTCGGCGGGGAAGACGTAAAACGAAAAACCTTGTTGGCTAAGGCTATGCCCGCCGCCTGCCGCGCTCTTTCCTTGGAGGAAAACAGCGTGCCTGACGCCGCGCCGGAAACAATAGCAATCCAATTTATCGAGGCGATCGTCGACGGTCTGGCGCGTTCGCAGAAACCGAAGATGGCATCCTTCCCTTCCATCAAAAAGAAACCCGAAAAAATAACTTCCTTCGACAGTCTGCACGACCAATGGCTTCATGCTTTACATTCCGCAGACGGCGAATTGGATGGCGGTTTAGACGAACTCCGGAAGTTAGCGGAAGATATCCGCGTTTGGCGGCGCCCAATGGATATCTCCGCATCGACGCCATTGCGTTTGTGCTTCCGCCTGGAAGAACCGGAAGAGGAATCCGAGTTGGAAAGAAAAAAGCGCGCCAAACGAAAAGACTGGTTTGTGCGTTATTTGCTGCAAGACGCCGCCGATCCCAGTCTGCTTATCCCCGTCATGGACGCATGGACTCCAAAAAAACGAACCGCCAAACTCTTGGAGCGTCCCCATTTTTCGCCTACGGAATATCTTTTGTTCTCTCTTGGCCAAGCGTCGAATGTTTGCGTTCCCATCGAGGCCAGTTTGAAATCGGCCGCTCCGGCGGGATATGAAGCCAGCGCCGAGGGCGCATTGGAATTCCTCAACGAAAGCGCGCTCTTGCTCGAACAGATGGGATTCGGCGTATTGCTGCCTTCCTGGTGGACGGGAAAAGGGACCAAACAGCGCCTATCGCTGAAAGCGAAAGTAAAAAGCCCGGCGATGCAAGGCGGCGGGGGATTGTCGCTCGACGAGATAATTCAATTCCAATGGCAGGCGGCGCTGGGAGACGAGGAAATTTCTCTCAATGAACTCCTGGAACTCGCGGAGATGAAATCCTCTTTGGTAAAAATGCGCGGCCAATGGGTGCATATTCATCCGGACGAAATTCAACAGGCGATCGAATTCTGGAAGAAAAAGACGAACGAACAGACGACGCTCCGCGACGTTATCCAAATGGCCTTGGGAAAAGCGAATGCGCCAAGAGGTTTCGATTTCGCGGGCGTAGCGGCGGAGGGCTGGGTCGCCGATTTTCTGGATCGGCTGAACGGAAACGCTTCCTTCGAAGAGCAATCGCCGCATCCGAATTTTCAAGGTGAATTGCGTCCCTATCAAAGGCGGGGCTATTCGTGGCTCTCTTTTCTCCGAGAGTGGGGATTGGGCGCATGTCTGGCCGACGATATGGGGTTGGGAAAAACCATCCAGGCGTTGGCCCTATTCCAAAACGAACGGCATAACAATGGCCAAGCCCCGGTGCTTCTGGTTTGCCCGACTTCTGTCGTGGGGAACTGGCAGAAAGAAGCGGAGCGTTTCACTCCCGACTTGTCCGTCATGATTCATCACGGCCTTACGCGCAAGAAGGGGGAGGCGTTCGTTAAGAATGCGTCCCAAAACGCTATTGTGATTACTAGCTATGCGCTGCTGCATCGCGATTTCGAAATTCTCAAAGATATCCGTTGGAGCGGCGTCGTTCTGGACGAAGCGCAAAACATTAAAAATCCCGAAACCAAACAGGCCAAAGCGGCGCGATCCCTTCCCGCCGATTACCGCATCGCCTTGACCGGTACGCCGGTGGAAAATAACGTCGGCGACTTATGGTCTATCATGGAATTTCTCAATCCCGGCTTTTTGGGAACGCAAAAAGAATTCAAAGAAACCTTTTTCATCCCCATCCAGGCCCTGCGCGATCAAGAGGCCATCCAGCGGTTGAAACGTTTTACAGGACCGTTCATTCTCCGGCGTTTGAAGACGGACAAAACGATCATTTCCGATCTTCCCGAAAAAATGGAAATGAAAGTGTATTGCAACCTGACCAAGGAGCAGGCGTCGCTGTATGCGGCGGTGGTGAAAGACGCCGAAGAACAATTGGAATCCTCCGAAGGAATCCAGCGCAAAGGCGTCGTCCTGGCCACGCTTTCCAAACTGAAACAAGTCTGCAATCACCCCGCCCAGTTTTTAGGCGATAATTCCGCCATTCCGCAACGGTCGGGAAAATTGGCGCGTTTGACGGAGATGCTCGAAGAAGTTCTCGCGGTGAAAGACCGGGCGGTGATCTTTTCGCAATTCTCCGAAATGGGCGGCATCCTCCAACGGCATCTCCAAGAAGTATTCGGACAGGAAATATTCTTCCTGCATGGAGGAACGCCGAAGAAGCACAGAGACCGCATGGTGGAGCAGTTTCAAAAGGACGGCGGTCCCAATTTCTTCATCCTATCCCTGAAAGCCGGAGGCACGGGATTGAACCTGACGCAAGCCAATCACGTGTTCCATTTCGATCGATGGTGGAATCCGGCGGTGGAAAACCAGGCGACAGACCGCGCCTTCCGCATCGGACAGACGAAAAACGTCCAGGTGCATAAATTCCTCTGCGCCGGGACTCTGGAAGAGCGCATCGATGAAATGATCGAAAGCAAAAAAGAGATCGCCGGCGGCGTCGTGGGAACCGGCGAAGCCTGGCTCACCGAACTCTCCACGAAGGAACTGAAGAAACTGTTTGCGCTGAGTCAAGACGCGGTTTCCGAATAAATGAGGTCTAATTATGGTTCGCGGACGAAGATACTCCTATTACGATTTCGGATATTATCCCCCTTCCACTCCCCTTGAAGCGAAAGGGGGCATCAAGGCGCAATCTAAGAAAGGAGCATTCGCCCAGAAATGGTGGGCGAAGCGATGGATCGAGGTCTTGGAGAGTTTCCAAATCGGAGCTCGTTTGGGCCGGGGACGCTCCTACGCCCGCCGAGGACAGGTGCTCTCCGTCGATATCGAGAAGGGCGCCATCAAAGCCGCCGTGCAAGGCTCGCGGCCCAAGCCTTATTCCGTCTCCATTCAAGTCAAGCAATTGACTGCGGCGGAGTGGAAAAAAATCGTTGAACAGATTTCCCAACAGCCTCTTTTCGCCGCCAAACTCTTGGCGGGCGAAATGCCGGAAGATATCGAATACGTCTTCCATGATTTGGCGCTTTCCCTCTTTCCCTCGAAATTCATCGACTTGAAAACAGAATGCAGCTGCCCGGATTGGTCGAATCCCTGCAAACATATCGCGGCGGTCTTTTATCTTCTCGGCGAGGAATTCGACCGCGATCCCTTTTTGATCTTCAAAATGCGCGGCCTAACGCGGGATGAATTGCTTTCCCGTCTTACGCCCGTCAAACCAACGGCGAATCATTCCCCCCAATCCGAAACAATCAAAGCCTCTCCCGAACCTCTCCCGGCAGACGAACATGCGTTTTGGCAGGGCGGCGACCTGAAAGAAGAACTTTGGGGGACGGCGAGCATTCCACAAACGCCCGCGGCGCTGCCGAAGCGATTGGGAAATTTCCCCTTTTGGCGAGGAAAAGAATCGTTCCTATCCGTTATGGAAGAATATTATATCCAGGCTTCCCAGCATGGCCTGAATGCGTTCCTAGGCGAACCGCTGGAATAATAGGCGTATTCATATCGAGAATGTATACATTAATCATCATCGCATGTTTTTCATTCTCCCATCCCCAGGACCGGCTCCCAGACGAGGCGAAGGCCTATTCCATAATCATTTCTAGACGTTGTACTCTGGAAATAGCGTTTCGCCGACCGGACATCGCAATAATAAGCGCCGCCGCCTCGGCATACATAATTGATACCAGAGCTTGGCCCGGTTGGATCGATTTGTTCCTTGCTGATATACTGTCCAAACCAATCCTGGCAACGTTCATAAACATTTCCGCTCATATCAAATAAGCCCCAGGCGTTCGGCAGCTTTAAGCCCACAGGGAAGAAAGTTTTTGTCGACGCGCTTACATAATAACACATACGCTTCATTTTCCCATCGCTCCCTAATTCATCTTCCCCCCAATAGTATCTTGTCGTCGTTCCTGCGCGGCAGGCGTATTCCCACTCCGCCTCCGTCGGCAAAAGGAATATCCCCAGTCCTAATCCATTTAACTTTAGCAAATAGGACTGGATAGATTGAAATGTTATTTTATCGACGGGAATATCGTCTTTATCGCTGCGTCTTCCCATCAGAGCATACCACTGCGCATTAGTCGTTTCATATTTGCTTAAGTAAAATGGTTTCGTCAATGTGACCGTATGCTGGATTTCCGACGATCCACGACATATTTCGCCTTCTGGACTTCCCATTCGAAACGTTCCAGGCTGAATATAAACGAAATCAAGCGGAATATTATTGTCAGGCAATCCAGGAAGTAATATCCTGTGCATTTCCATTTCAGTGTTCAAAGTCCATTCGCTTTCCATAACTCGTTTCACGCCGTCCGTGGAAAATCCGACAACACGAAAGCGATAGCATTTGCCTTTTTGAGGACCTTCCCGATAGGCAGGAGAAATAAAAAATTGGCTTTTCGGCGACCATTCGAAATAGCGAATCTCGCCGCTTCCCGTACTTCCTAAAAAATCATGGCCAATCATCTCGTTCACAGTTACGCGGACATGATAATTCTTTATCAAAGAGGAATCTTCGCCGAAATTCCAAGCGATTAGAATCGATCTCCCATCGGAAACGCTAGATTCCGGACTCAGCCAATCCATCGGCGGGTGGATATTTCCCGTCATCAAGTTCGTATGCGCAATAACTCGTCCGGCGGGGACATCCGGCATAGGAATCGTAGGCATAGGCGCCGGTTCTTCTCCTTCTTGAATCATCCGCACTGGCGCCGATTGCTCCAATATGATTCGCGGACCGGATGCTATCCCCAAAGGATATACGCGAAATTGGTAAGCATGATTGAATTGCGGGCCATTTTGATATAGCGGATCAACATTTGGAGCATTTAAATGCCAATCCCAGCTTCTCGCGTCTGTGACGCAACGAGTGAGGAATTGATATCCTAAACCGTCCTGGCGGACATAAATATCCCAACCTTGAACGTCTGAAATATCGCTGTCCCACGCAATCGTAAGATTAACCGCATCGGGAGCGTCGAAGTCGTTTTTCCCTGTAAGATCGTCCGTCGCGCCTGGCTCATCGTAAACATGAACGGCAGTCATCGACTTTAAAACTATGGGAGAGGCCGTGGGCGAATGAGTAACTGTTGGCGTAAATGTAGGCGTAATCGTATATGTAGGCGTAATCGTCGCTGTGGGCGTGAATGTTGGATAAGGCGGCCCCCAATATCTAGCACCCCCCCCTTCAATCGGCCCCCAGCGTTTTCCTGTATAATCGACATGATATACAAAAAATCCATAAGTATGGCCAAATTCTGGGCCATTGCGAAATTTCAAATTGACCATTGGCGAATCCGGTTCCCAAATAAAATGAAAAGGCCGTTCGATCGACCATTGGCTTCCAAGATATTCAGGATTATTACGGTCTTTTTTGTCAACCATTACGAAAATTTGAAATTCTTGAAAATAAGTGCCATCACCGCTTTTTTCCCACCAAATCGCCAATTCTTTTTCTTCTTCCGTATCATAATCGTCATAATGTAAATACTCTGTGGAGTACCTGTCATCCGTAACTGCTACTTCGCATTCATGAACGGGGGGATAGGCGATGAATCTTGTCGGCGTCGTCAAGAAGGGCGGCGTTGGAGTAAACGTTGGAAGAGGCGCCTCGACATCGCCCTTTTCATACGTTACGGGATAATAGGTATAATATCCAATGCCTGCCATTATGCCGCGTTTTGTAACAGGAAATACATGAAAGGAATAAAGGTTTCCAAACACAGGACCGTAGCGAAAAGACTGAGTCGTAAGTTGCGTACCTGTCTTCCATATAAAAATATAGGGAGGTCTGTTTGTATTCGTATGCCCTAAATACTGATATTCTTTTTTGGCTAAAGATAAATGCACATGATAATCGACGATATCCGGATTGCTTTTTTCCGATTCGCTGGGATTCCATCGCAAAACCAATTCTCTGTCGGTAGCGCCGTCATAATCCACCCACCCGCCCAAATCGTCGAAGGTATATTGATTATCTGTAACAATCATCCCATTGGCGGGCATAGCCGGATTCCAAGTCGGCCAAGGAGTAAGGGGAGTCGGCCATTCGGTTGGCGTAAAAGTTAGCGTCGGCGTAGCGGTAGGCGTCTCTCTCGCCGCTTTCGGCGGCGGCGTTGGCGTGGGAGAGTAATACTGCGCATTGGCGATAATCGATTGGATTAGAAGAAGAGATATTGCATAATTGATTGTTTTCATTGCGTTTCCCCCATCATTCCTTTTAGAACCTGTTTTCTTATTGAAACTATTCCAAATTGAATTCTTCATGTCGCCAATGGCGGTTCAATCCCCCATCCCCGCGTCTGGCTCCCAGACGAGGCGAAGGCCTATTCCATAGTCATTTCTAGACGTTGTTCTTTGATAATAACGCTTCGCTGACCGAACATCGCATTTATTGGAGCCCCCGCCTCGGCATACATAACTGGTTCCTATGCTAGGTCCATTTGGATCGATTTGTTCTTTTCTTATATATTGTCCATACCAATCCTGGCAACGTTCGTAAACGTTGCCACCCATATCGAACAAACCCCAGAGATTTGGCAATTTTAAGCCAACTCGAGAAAATGCGCCATTATTTACGCTAACATAATAAGGCAAGCGTTTCATGCTCCCATTATTGTCTAATTCATCTTCTCCCCAATAATACATTGTCGTTGTTCCTGCGCGGCAGGCGTATTCCCACTCCGCTTCCGTTGGCAAACGAAACACTCCCAATCCCAAATTGTTCAGTTTCTGTAAATATCGCTGAATAGATTGCCATGTAACATTATCAACAGGAATATCGTTTATTTCTTTATTTCCAGCCATTAAATTAATCCACTGCGCATTGGTGACTTCATATTTTCCTAAGTAAAAATCCTTCGTCAAAGTGACTCGATGCCTGATTTCATCATCAGAACGGCAAAATTCACCCTCGGGGCTTCCTATACGAAACGATCCGGGGTAAATCATAATAAAATCTAATGGAATATTGTTTTCTGATAAATTTGGAAGTAAAACTCTATGTACTTCCAATTCGTTGTTTAATGTCCATTCGCTTTCCATAGATCGGTTCACGCCATCGGAGGAAAGTCCTACAATCTGGAATCGATAGCATTTGCTTTTTTGAGGACCTTCCCGATAAACAGAAGAAGTATAGAAGCCGCTTTTAAAAGACCATTCGAAATATTGAATATCGCTGCTTCCCGTAATTCCCAAAAACTCAAACTTATCCATTTCATCGACTTTTACCCAAATATGGTAATCTTTCACCAAAGGGGAATCTTCTCCAAAGTTCCAAGCGATCAAGATGGCGCGCCCATCAGGAACACGGTCTACTTTATTTAGCCAATCCATCGGCGGGGAAATATTTCCTTTCATCAAGTTCGTATGCGTAACAACTCGTCCGGCGGGAACGTTCGGGATAGGGATCGTCGGCATAGCCGCTGGTTCTGCTCCTTCTTGGCTCAGTAAAACCGGCGCTAATTGTTCCAATATGATTCGCGGACCGGAGGTAACGCCCAAAGGATATACACGAAACTGATATGTATGATTGAATTGCGGGCCATTTAAATATAATGGACTAACATCAGGAGCATTAGGACGCCAATCGTAACTTGCCGCGTCTGCGGCGCAGCGAATCAGGAATTGATAACCCAATCCGTCTTGCCGCACATAAACATCCCAGCCAAGAGCGTTTGCATTCACATGATCCCACGCAATGGTAATGTTAACGGCGTCGGGAGCGTCAAAATCGGTTTCTCTTGTCAGGTCGCCGGTTGACCACGGTTCGTCATATACATGGACGGCGTTCTTCGTCTCCAAAACTATAGGAGTAGCCGTTGGCGTATTAGTAGCCGTCGGCGTAAACGTTGGCGTAATCGTTGCCGTGGGCGTGATTGTTGGCGTAATCGTCGGCGTAGGCAAAGGCAACCCTATATATTTTACTTTATAGCTGCCATACCCTCCCCAACGCTTCCCTGTATAATCGATATGAAATACCCCAAATGAATACTCATGGCCGAATTCAGGACCGTTACGAAGTTTCAAAGAAACCAAGGGCGAATTCGGTTCCCATACAAAAAAGAAAGGACGTTCAATCCGCCATAGACTACCAAGATATTCGGAATATTTGGAGTCGATCAATACAAAAATATGAAAAACCTGAAAGTAATCGCTGCCGCCGCTTTTTTCCCACCAAATGGCGAGTTCTCTTGCGTCTTTCTCATCGTAATCCTCCTTCCCGCCCAAGTTTTCTGAAGAATACCGATCGTCTGTGACGTACACTTCGCTTTCAGGAACTCGAGGATTGCCATAAAGCTTTTCCGGCGTCGCAAATGAGGACGGCGTAGGAGCGTATGTAGGAAGAGGCGCGTCAGCATCCCCCTCCTCATACGTTACCGGATAATAAGTATAATATCCAACTCCTATCATTCCCTCATTTTTTGTGACGGGGAAAACATGGAAAAAATATAATCCTCCAAGCTCAGGACCATTGCGAAAGGCATCAGCCACTAATGGCGAATTCGCTTTCCATTCAAAAAGGTATGGAGGTCTATTTGAATTTGCGCGGCCTAAGTGTTGAATTTGGCGACTTCCTATTGATACGTTTAGTACATGCACATAATAATCTACAATATCTGGATTGTTTCTCTCCTCTTCGCTAGGATTCCACCGCAAAACCAATTCCCGGTCGTTCTCTCTGTCATAATCCAGCCACCCGCTCAAATCGTCGAATGTATATTGATTATCCGTTACGATCATTCTGTTGGTTGGCAGGGAAAGATTCCAAGTCGGCCAGGGAGTAAGCGGAGTCGGCCATTCCGTCGGCGTAGAACCTAGCGTAGGCGTGACTGACGGCGTTTCCGTCATAAAATAGGCGGGCAAGGCGATAGGCGTTTCTCTCGCCGCTCCCGACGGCGGCGTTGGCGTGGGAGAGTAATCCTGCGAAACAGCTAGAAAGGGTTGAATCAAACATAACGCGGCAAAACAGTAAAATCTTTTCATCACATGTTTCCCTCGTTTCGAAAGTCGCCACAATTCCTTTTCAAATCTACCATTAATATATAAACTCTTGTTTTGAAGGTTATTTATTTACTCTTGTGTTCCCGCGTCCGGTTCCCAGACGAGGCGAAGGCCGTTCGATGCGTATCCATAATCTAAAATTCCATAGGAATAATTCCGCGAATAATAACGATAGGCGGATCGGCAATCATAAATCGTTTTTCCGCCTCCTCGGCATACATGCAATATGCCTGTCGCAGCTCCAGCAGGATCGATGCAGATATCAACTTCATACGGACCATACCAATCTTGGCACCATTCGTAGACATTCCCGCTCATGTCAAACAATCCCCAAGCGTTTGGGTGTCTTAAACCGACAGGATAATTGCAGCAATAGGGAATGCTTACGTAATAATTCATTCGTTTCGATTGCTCGTTTGGCATCCATTCGTCATCGCCCCAATACAATCGCGTTGATGTTCCCGCTCGACATGCGTATTCCCATTCCGCTTCCGTCGGCAATCGAAATTTACCTAATCCTAGCTGGCTCAACATTTCCGCATACGCTTGCGCCGCATACCACGATACGCTGTCGATGGGATAATTTCCCGAATAAGGATTGTACTGTGTTATCGAGCGCCATTGTTCTTGCGTCACTTCATATTTTCCAATATAAAAATCTTTTGTGATTGTTACTTCATGCTGCGTTTCATCCTCTCGCCGAAACTGATCGATCATCGGACTTCCCATAAGAAACGTCCCGGCTTTTATGAGAATAAAATCAAGCGGCTTCGAATGCTCCGGCATATTCGGCAGCGGAATTCTTTGAACGATCATTTCCGAATTCAAAATCCAATCGCTCTCTAAAACTCTTTTCACCCCGTCGGAAGATATTCCTACAATCCGAAAACGATAGCATTTGCCTTTTTGAGGACCTTCCCGATAAGCTGGAGAAGTATAAAATTCACTTTTTGGCGACCATTCAAAATATGAAATTTCGCCGCTTCCCGTACTTCCCAAAAATTCGTTGCCGTCCATCTCGCCGACTTTTATTCGAATATGATAGTCTTTAATCAAAGCAGAGTCTTCGCCGAAATTCCAAGCGATAAGAATGGCGCGCCCATCAGGAACGCTGTCTTCTTTATTAAGCCAATCCATCGGCGGGGGAATATTTCCTTTCATCAAGTTCGTATGCGTAACAACCCGTCCGGCGGGAACGTCAGGAATAGGGATCGTCGGCATAGGCGCCGGTTCCTCTCCTTCTTGGAGCAATAGTACTGGCGCCGATTGCTCCAATATCATTTGCGGACCGGACGCAACGCCCAAAGGATATACGCGAAATTGATAAGTATGATTGAATTGCGGGCCTTTTCGATATGCGGGATTAACATTTGGAGCATTAGAGCGCCAATCCCAACTTGTTTCGTCGGCGGAACAATGAGCCAAGAATTGATACCCCAATCCATCTTGGCGAACATAGACATCCCATCCTTGAACGCCAGTTATAACCGTCTCCCAAGAAATAGTGAGATTAATATCGTCAGGAAAATCAAAATCGCATTTACCCGATAAATCCTCACTAGCGCCAGGTTCGTCAAAAACATAAATCTCATATATTTTTCCCGTTTTTGTAGGCGTCGGCGTAGGAGGCAGTAGCGTAGGAGTTGGCATTGGCGTTGTTTTCTTCTCAATGTTATGAGGAGTTGAGTTGGGATAACCTGTATATAGAACATCAGTGGTCGAAATCGATCCCCATTTCATGCCGATTTTATCAACATAATACATTACAAACGAATAAAGATGTCCAAATTCAGGACCATGGCGAAATTTCAAATCCACCCAAGGCGCATTGGGTTTCCATACAAAATGATAGGGCTTTTCGATTTGCCAAGTACTTCCTAGGTACTCTCTGTTCCGTAAATCTTTTGTATTAACAAAAATCTGAAATTCTCGTAAATAATCTTTTTCTTCCGCCATATTCCACCACAATACCAATTCTCTTTCATCGGCGTAATCATAATCAGTCTTATTACATAGATTTTCCTTCGAAAACTCGTCATCTGTAATAATCATTTCATAAAATGGAATTGCGAAATTTGGTATTGGAGTTGTTGGTTTTGTTGACGGGAGTGGAGTTTTAGTCGATGTTGGACGCGGGTAATCGTTTGTTCCCGACATAAATCGAATCGTATTGTAGTTATAATATCCGTATCCAGCAATGATATTGCTTTTTGTGACTGGAAAAACATGAAAATTATACATATTACCAAATGCAGGACCATTGCGATAAATTTTTGATACTAATTCAGATCCTGCTTTCCATGCAAATATATATGGCGGTTTGCTTGAGTTTGTATGGCCTAGATGTTCAAAACCGGATTTGTTTATTGATAGTTGTACATAATAATCTACAATATCCAGATTGGTTTTTTCTGATTCGTTGGGATTCCATCGTAAAACCAATTCTCGGTCATTTTCTGTATCGTAATCTAACCAACCGTCTAAATTTTCGTATGTATATTGATTATCCGTTACGATCATTCTATCGGAAGGCATAGATGAATTCCACGTTGGTGATGGAATAGGAAAATTTGGCGTCTCTAACGGCGTAGGCAATGACGTCGCGTCAAGCCATTTCAAATAATAAATAGGATGATTTCCTGAATATGTGTTTAATATTTTATTTGAGATCCTTGTTGCAATCACTCTTACATTAAAATAATATTTAACGCCAAATTGCGGACCGTCTCTATATTTTTCATCGATTAAAGACGATCCAGGCGCCCAAATAATTTCAAACGGTTTTTCTCCACTGCCTGTATGACCTAGATATTCTTCTTTTTGATTTTCGCTTGTTGATACATACGCCCGAAAATCCTTGCAGCCGTAATCTTCCGAATCCATTTCAAGATCCCATCGAATGACCAACTCGCGTTCATCTTCTGAGTCGTAATCCACACGAATAAATTGCGTTAAATCCTCAAAAGAATAACGATCGTCCGTCACGATAATATTATTTACAGGAACGGTAGGAATAGGTGTAATCGGCGAGGGCGTTGGAGTAAGAGTTAACGCATTTACATATTGTACTTTATGGTTCATATCAAAAAACATAAAGTCACTTCCATCTTTGTCAATTAAAGCAGCTCGAAATTTATATTCATGGCCAAATTGCGGGCCATTCCGAAATTTCGGTTCAACGATTGGATTATCAGGAATCCATGAAAATAAAAAAGGACAGTCGATTAGCTGAACGCTGCACAATAATTCAAATTTAGTACTACTCTGGTAATCGCGTACATAGATATGAAAATTTATTTTACAGGGTTCGGTCCCCACCCCTGGGAACTTCCACCATAACGCCAATTCCCTCTCGTTTTCAAGATCGTAATCCCCCAATCCACATAAATTTTCGGCGGAATATTTATCGTCAGTGACAATAACGCAATTATAATTAAAAACAGGTTTGGCGATAGGCGTCTCCGTATTCGCATCTGGCGTTCTTGTTGGAGTCGGAGTGAAGTCCTGCGCGTTGGCGATAATCGATTGGACAAATAATAACCCTGTCAAAAGATGGATTTTTTTCATCGCAAGTTTCCCTCGCATCGGTCCTTAAGCCGATTCTCTTTTGGAGAAAACCTTCGTTCATACGTTCCCGGCGAGATGGAGCGCCCCCCGCCCGCCGCCTTGGGTAGAATGTCTTTTGGGGAATGGATGACGAATGGATCGCGGGACTTTTCGCCTATTCCCCCTTTGCTTTATATTATCACAAAAATAGATAACGTACATAATAACAATCTAAAATATAACATAAAAATACTAAAATCAGCCGAAACCAGCCGGGCGGGAATTTCCTTCACTCTCATATTGAACATTTGTTTAGTACGCGCTATAATTCTTACTGCAGGAAGGATGCGCGCGAGGTGGAGTCATCATGAAAAACGAATTTTGGACGCTGGATAACGATTCTTTATTCGAGCCGAGGGCGGCGCCGTTGGCGGGGCCGAGCGCGGCGGCGGGATTTCCCTCGCCCGCCGACGATTACGTGGAAAAGCAACTGGACTTGAACGAATACCTGATTCACAACCCGGCGGCGACCTTTTTCGTGCGGGTGTCGGGAGATTCCATGACCGGCGCGGGCATCCACCACGGCGACATCCTGGTGGTGGACCGCTCGCTGGAGGCGGCGGCGGGGATGGTGGTGGTGGCGGCGGTGGAGGGAGAGATGGTGGTGAAGCGGCTGCGGCGTCTGGAAGGCAAACTGGCGCTGACGCCGGACAACGACGCCTATCCCCCCATCGAGATCGGCGAGGAGACGGAATGCGCCGTGTGGGGAGTAGTTACCCATGCCATCCATGCGGTCTGAAGCGAAGCGGCCTCCGGCCATCGCGCTGGCGGACTGCAATAACTTTTACGCCTCCTGCGAGCGGGTGTTCCGGCCCCATCTGGAGGGAAAGCCGGTAGCGGTGCTTTCCAACAACGACGGCTGCGTGGTAGCGCGTTCCAACGAGGCGAAGGCGTTGGGAATCGCGATGGGCGAGCCGTTCTTCAAAGCGCGGGCGCTCTTGGAACGGGCGGGAGGACAATTCTTTTCCTCCAACTATGCGCTGTACGGCGATATGTCGCAGCGGGTGATGAGCGCGCTGGCTCAGTTCACGCCGGATTTGGAAATCTACTCCATCGACGAGGCCTTTCTCAACTTGACGGGAATCCCCGCCGGGGACGCGGCGGACTATGCGCGGCGCATCCGGCGGGTGGTGAAGCAATGGACGGGCATCCCCGTCTCCATCGGCGTCGCCGAGACGAAGACGCTGGCCAAGATCGCCAACCGCATCGCCAAAAAACAGCGCCCGGACGGCGTATTCGACCTGCGAGCGGCGCCCTCCCGCGAGGAGACGCTGGCGTCGGTCGCCGTGGAAGACGTGTGGGGCATCGGACATCGCTACGCTTTCCGGCTGCGCCAGCGCGGCGTGGAAACGGCGTTGGCGCTGCGCGACGCCGACGAGCGCTGGATTCAAAAGGAAATGGCGATGGGCATTGTCGGCGTGCGGCTGGTGTACGAACTGCGGGGGATTCCCTGCCTGCCGTTGGATCTCTGCCCCTCGCCGAAGAAAGAGATCGTCTGCTCGCGCTCGTTCGGGAGGCCGGTGGAGTCGCTGGCGGAACTGAAGGAAGCCACGGCGGAGTACGTCAGCCGCGCGGCGGAAAAGCTGCGGCGGCAAGGATCGCTGGCGGGCGGCGTGGGGGTGTACCTGATGACCAATCCCTTTAAAAACGAACCGCAGTACTACAACTCGGCCTATATCCCCTTCCCCGCGCCGAGCAACATCACGCCGGAGATGATTGCGTACGCGCTGGCGGCGCTGGAGAGGATGTACCGCCCCGGCTACCGTTACAAAAAAACGGCGGTTTTGCTCAGCGGGCTGGTTCCGGACAACGTGATTCAGACCAGTTTCTTCGACGAGGACGACGAAAGCCGCATGAGGGGAATGCGGCTGATGCGGACCGTGGATAAAATCAACGCCCGGCTGGGAGGAGGAGCGGTGAAATTCGGAGCGGCGGGCATCGCCCAAGAATGGCAAATGCGGCGGCGGCATCGCTCGCCCGCCTACACGACGCGCTGGGACGAACTGGCCGTGGTGAAATCGGGCGACGGATGCTTCCGGCGGGCGGCGCGGAAACGGAAAAACAAACGGGAAAAACGATGAATAAAGCGAAAAATTCGGCGAATCAATATCGTCGGGATTCGCTTCGTTCGACCAATCCTAATTCTAAAATCCTACGAAGCAAAAGAAAAACAATCCTCTCCCCCCACTTCCTGAATCGCGATATAATGCTTCCAGGAGATGAACCATGCTGAAAACATTCCATGCCAGTCTTTACCGCGATCGGAACGGCTATTCTGCTCAATGCTTGGAAGTGGACATCGTCAGCCAAGGCGCAACGAAAGAAGCCGCGCTCGCCAACCTTAAAGAAGCAGTCGAACTCTACTTCGAACCGCCTCAAGCTCATCCCATGCCGGAAATCCACGCCTTCGAGGTTGACCTTGCCGCCGCTGAAACCGCTTCCGTTTCGTGACGTTAAACGTAAACTCCCGTCCCTCGGCTTCCACCAAGCGTCTCAACGCGGCAGCCATGTCAAATTCATCAAAGAAACGCCTGACGGCGTTCGTGTTGTGATTGTTCCCATGCACAGAGAAATCGAGGTTGGAACTCTTAAAAACATCCTTCGTCTGGCGGGAATATCGACTGAAGAATTTATTGATCTCTAAGTAATCCTGAATAATATTTAGCGCCGTTGACTAACTGAAAATACCTCCTCCGGTGTTGACCCACCCATTACTTCGCGAAGTTGAGAACTCCATCCACTTTGGAAACATCGCATATGTGCAAACTGCGTTTGCGGTTTTTTTCTCCCGCCGGACCTTCCCCTAAAGAGCAGGTGGGAATGACGATCTTGCCGTCCTGTCCCAGAATCAGACTGTATTTATAGTCGCCCACATCGATGCAATCCGGTTCCGCGCCCAGTTTGAAATAGGGGGGATTGGATTTATCGAGGCGAATCACGGCGCCGCCTTGAGACTTCTCCATGATCTCGTTCAATTCGAATAACTCGCAGATTTTCTCGCCCGGCTTGGTATGATTTTTATTCGCCAGGTAGGTCAGGCAATTGGCGGCGAGCGTCAAGCGCGCCGAACACTCAACGCCGCGCCACATAAATAAAGCGTCAAAATAATTGGGGATGGCGATCAAGGCGATGAGCAGCGCCGAAATCGCGAGGCAAACGATTTCCCATAGCTGCAATCCGAGAATCGTGCGCTTCTCTTCTCTCTCCCCACTCCGTTCGGGTATCGCCCGGACAGGGGCGTCGCTCGTCCGATCCTTTTGCGCTTCCACTGAGGCGTTCATTTCGTTCATGGTTTCTCCGCTGTATTTATTCTTTGCATTTCCAATCGGGCAAGATCGGAAAAAATCGTGTCGGGTAAATCCAACAAAAGTTGCCGGTATTTTGTCGCATCTTCCATGCGCAAGCCAGAGGGACTGGACATTTGCAATAATTCCAATTGCGTCATTCCCCGAATTGCCGGATTGTCTACGTCGAGAAGAAGGCGCCGCCATTCTTCGCTGGCTCCGGCGCGATCACCGGCGTCCCGCTTCAATCGGCCGATGTCGTACCTCGCCCATTCTTCGATATCTTCTCCGTATCCCTTGACGGCCAATTCTCTCATGACGGGAACGGCGTCGGCGAAACGGCCTTGGAGCCGATACATGGCCGAGAGGCTATAGAGATCGAGTGATTCGCCCGTCAACGGCTCGATAGCCGCCAGGATTTTCAGCGCATCGTTCGCCCAGCGCCAATCGTCGCTATTGTCCACAATATCCTGGAGCAGCAAGCGGGCGGCTTCCACATCTTTCAAAGCCAAATGGATTTGCGCCAGGAGAAAACGAGCTTCGGAGCGCTGCGGTTGAAATTGGATATTTTCCAATAATTGCATCGCCGGTTCCAGGGACGAGAATTCCACCAACGCCTTGGCGCGCAAAAACAATAACCGATCCAGCGCCTCCGGGGACAAGGGCGGATTCACTGTGGAGGAAGATTGTTCCACTTTGCGAATCGCCGATAAAGCTTCGCCGGGCTGGAAAGCGTTCAATTGAACCGCCGCATAACGCAATAGCCGGTCCGCAATCAAAGAATCGAGAGGGAGGACGGATGTCGCTTCCAGAACCGGCGCTAAGGACGGCTTCATGAGTTGCGCCGCTTCGCGTTGATGGTCCAGGCCGGATTCGCCGCTGAGAATTTCCGCCAATTCCCGGTCGGCGGCGTTTCGATAGAGGCTTTCTGAAGCCACCGCCTGCAGAAGAACAACCGCTCCATCGCGATCCCCCTGTTTCAGGGCGGATTGGGCTAACTGAATGCGGCATAAACCGGTATCGTCCGCCTGAGCGATGTCCTCCATATCCTTGCGGAATGGCGGTCGCGCGCCGAGTTCCAGCAATGGCCGCCGCACCCATTCTTTCACTTCCGCATAGGGACGCCCTGTGGCCAATTGCACTAAGGCGGCGACTAGCGGCTTGAGATCGGCGCAAGTTTCGGCGAATTGCAGAATAGCATAGGAGAGAGACTCCGGATTGAATCCATTCGCTTGCGACGCTTTGTCGAAGACGGCGAAGGCGCGATCGTACATCCCCAACCGCAGAGCGGTTTCTCCCTCTTGGGAGACCAAAGGAGGAGGCGTCGAGTCTTTCCGTTCGTTCAATATTCCAGCCGCTGTTTGTTGATCCCCCAAAGCGAAGATTTTTTCCGCCGCTTTGAAAGCCGCCAAGGGATTGGCTGGCTGGAGATTCATCCAATCTTTCCAAAGTTGGACGGCTTCCTCTCTTTTCCCCGCATTGAATAACAGATGGCTCAGCTTTTCGCGGCGAGTGAAATCGAGCGGCAGGAATTTTACGATTCGAGCCAGAATGGCGATCGCCTCTTCGGAGCTGCGTTGAAGATGGACGAGATCCACCCATTGATCCAAAAGTTCTATCGGCGCATGGCCAATGTACTCGGCGGCAACCGTTGGGGGATCTTTCGCTTCTCCATTCATCAGGGTGGATTCGATCGCTTCCAAGGCTTCCTTCCCGCGATTGGCCTTGAGCAAGAGGTCGGTCAGCAATAAGAGAAACGGATAAGGATCGCCGCCCGTTTTGGATAATCCGCTCAAACGCCGCAATAAATCGTCCAATTTGTTCTGGGCGGAATAAACCTCCACCATCGGCGCAGCCTGCGCCCGGGCTTGTGCCGGAAAAACCGGCCAAAGGGTTTCATACAAGCCGCAGCTGCGAGAAAGGTCGCCTTGCAAGCGCAACAAATCGGCCAAATTCCACCCCAAAGCGTCGCGGTATTTGGGAATGGCGATGGCATAGAGATTATCGATCTCTTCCCGGCTCAAGGTCAGAAAAGCGTCGTTTTCGATAATCCGCATCAGGAGATGAACCTGGTAGGCTTCATCCGCCTTGGGAAACAGTTTCCAGCATTCCTTAACGGCGCGCCGATAAAAGCCCGCCCGCTCCAGGCAGCCAATATAGCGTTGCGAATAGTAATTCACCTTCAGGAACGCCGGATTCTGGGGATCGGGAGGAACGCCTTCCAACGTTTTGGCGTAATACTCCGCCGCCTGTTCGAAACGGCCTTGCGACTCCTCGATGATTCCCAGCTGGCTTAAAACGCCCGTTTTATCGGCGTAGCTTTTCCACTCTTGGGAATCGAGCATCCGCCGATAAAAATAAGAAGCGGTTACATAATCGGAGGAGACGAGGGCGGCATCGCCTTGAGATCGAAGATCGTCCAATTCGCCCCCCCATGCGAAAGAGCGGCTCCAAACGAGGACAAGCAGCAAGAATAGTCGCCCAAAGGCGTATTTTCGATTCATAAAAACATCTATTTCCAATCCGGCGACAGGTTTCGGCTATCAGCTAGGAAGGCGGATTGATATTCGCGATCAATCATAAAATAAAAACGAATCAAGCTGCCCAAAGTCATGGGCGCCGATTCGAAAAATTTTTCCGTTAAAACAGATATAAATAGCGGCTTTAGGGACAGTTTACAAGCCGGATAACGAATAACGGCGAAAACGAATAAGGATTAATGCTGCAAGAGGACGGCGCGGTTGATGTTGCGCAAGACGCATTCCGTGGTGCTGCCCAACACGAGTTCGCGGACGCGGGCATGACCGTAAGCGCCCATCGCTACTAAATCGACATCATCCTCCTTGGCGGCGGCGACAATCTGTTCCGCCGGATCGCCTTGGCGGATTTCCAGAATATCGCGCAGCTGATAGGCGTCCAGATATTTCAAGGCCTTGTCCGCCACCTGGCGCGCTTCGATTTCGTCTTCATGCACAACCAGCAGTTTCATCTTGATGCTGTTATGGGGGCAACAAGCGTAGAGATGGGCCGCCGAACGCAGCGTCTTCACGGAATATTCGCCGCCGTCGAAGCAAACCAATATCCGTTGCAGCGTGCGGTAGGAATGCGGCGTTACGATAACGGGGATATCCGAGCGGCGAATCACGCTTTCCAGATTCGATCCCAAAAGGCCGGTGCTGAAATCCGCTCCCGCGCCGCGTTGGCCGAGAAAGAGAAGGTCGCAGCACTTGGCTTCTTCCAGAATCATGTCCGTTACGATCCCTTCCCGGATTTCGCAACGGGCGGTTAGACCCGCCTTGCGGCATTCTTCCTGAATGCGATTCAATAGGTTTTCCGCGCGCTCCCATTGTTTGGAAAGCAATTCGTTCTTTTCGAAAACCGATTCGTCGAACACGGGCGGAAAATCGGCCGTCGGATAATAATACGGGTAGACGATCGCAAATTCCTTGCGATCCACCACGCTGAGAATCGTAATCTGCGCTCCCAGCCATTTCGAATATTCCAGGGCGTATCTCATGCAAACTTCGCTGTAACGAGATGCATCAACCGCTAATAGAACGGATTTATACATGACTCCCTCCACCTCCCTTCCAAAGTGCGCCGCCGTCTTCTATAGAATATTGTAACTGATTTTTCCCATTTTTCCTTCCGTAAAACTCAATTAGCCACTATAAAAAAATAGCTGGAAAAGGGCGAATACTCATCCTATTGCGATTTCTTAAAAATGAAATTATCCTTACCAAGGGGAAAACCGGCATCCAATCATTCAATCGCGCCGATTTTTAAAGGAATATCCCGTGCTAAAACCGCTGGTGAGAGAAGAACGCGCTAAAATCAACGAACCATGCCTATGGCGCCATGCGGACCAAGAAGAGGTTTTCCACGGATTTATCATCAATGAAAGCGCTACGGGAGTTTTAGTCGAAACGGACCAGATCCACGAAATCGGTCAAATCATTTGCATTTTGGTTGCTTTCGAGGGGGAAGCCCTGCCTAATCCGTCGAAAATGAATGCCGAGGCGATCTTCCAACATCCGCTCGCGAGAAAAGGGAAGATCGTCCGGCTGGAAGAACCGCACCGCATCGGAGTTCAATTCGACAAGGAAGAAAACGCCGGCGCCGAATATCGGCGCTGGATCCGAGGCGATTCCTGCATTACGACGTTCTTCTTCCCAGATAAAGGAGCTATCTCCCTTTCCGGCAAGATCAACCTGGAAACAAGCGCCTTGCTGCAAAAAATCGTCAATCTGGAAGCCAAAAAACGCAAGGAAATAATTCTCTCCTGCCGCGATGTGCGGGAGGCGTTTACGGCGGCCATCACCGTTTTCCGCACGGCGGTTCTGACCATCGCGAAATCGGGCGCCGATTTGACGTTCATCAACAGCGGCCATGCGGAAACCGCGGAAAAAATCGGCAAAACCATCGAATTCGAGGCCGGACGATGCCTGAATCCCCAAGAACGTTACGCCATCGCGCCTCGCGATCCGATCGAAATCCTCAAATCCAAGCAATCCTTACAACCTTCTGGCGAAAAAAGCCAATCCGCCAAGCCAACGCCTTCTTCCTCGAAAGAGACTCCCTGCAAGGAAGCCGCTCCTTGCGCCTTAATCGTTGGGAAAATCCCATCGGCGGCGCGCCGCTTGGCGGCGCCATTGGAACGCATGAACGTTCCCCTAAGAATCGTTCATAGAGAAGAGGAAATCGTCAACGCTATTCTTCAGACGAATCCTGTCTTTATTATTCTTGATATCGACATCGAGACCAATCATTACGTCTATTTGCTCAACCAAATCGTCAAGCATGAAATCCCTTCTTTGCCTCCGGTGTGCATCGTCGGCCCCGCCATCTTGGAAAAATTGGTAAAGGAGGCGATCAAACTGCCGTTGAAATTTTATATGAACAAGCCTTTCAGCGAACGGGATTATACGCTTTCTCTGAAATGCGCCTCCCTGGAAGGCATTCTGTCGAATTTCGATTTGGAGAACGAGTGGGATATTCGAAAATTATGATTTTTCCAAAAGAATACCGTCATGGAGATTATTACGTTGTCGAGTTCGAAGGGAAATGCGGCGCTATCGACGCTCCCTTTTTAGACGAGTTGTTCTCCGGCATCGCCAGCCAAAACGCCTACTTTATGGCATTGGATTTCACCCGCATTTCCGGCTTCCACTTTTCGCTCTTCGGTCCTCTCGTCAAATTGCGGAATACTCTGATCTCCGCTGGCGGCGCGTTGATCCTGGCGGGATTCCCGCCGGATGCGCGGTATACTTTGCAGGCGATCAAAATGGGCGAAGGGTTTGACTTTCGAGAATCTTTGGCTTCTATTCTTCAAGAATACCCTTCCGAAGAGGAACCGGATCGAGAATCGTCCGAAGATTAAATTCGAAAGCGCATTCGGCGTGAAGAATCTTTCTTTAAATCCCATCTTTTCCCTTCCCGCGCCTGGCGGCGCTAGGGAAGCTCTGGATTTCAGGCGCATCGCCGAATGGCGGAAATCGCTCTTCCCGGAAACGGCGGAAACCTTGCTGGAACTGACGGCGAACCGGGCGGGACTTTCCGGATTTTTGCCGGACAATCCTCCCATCGATCTGCTGGACGAGTTGATGGAAAAAGCGGAAAAAAATCGCTGCCGCTTCGTCTCTCTTTTTATTCCCATCACTCTGAATCAAACCGGCGAAAAGTTAGAAGAGGAAATTTCCATTGTTAATGGATGGACCGATCTGGCGGCGTATATGGGCATACCGTTAGCCAGATTGAGGCTGGCGGAAATGTCCAGCGATTCTTTTCCATCGGCGCAAAACGCCTTGTCTCAAATCGTCAATTACCTAAGCGATGCGGATATCGTCGCGTCCCTTTCCATCCCGGATTTGCCTATCGCTCAGCTTCTGGATTTCGTCGAAAAGCATCGCGACAAAGAGCATCCCCTCCTTGGCTGCGATTGGGAATTGGAGACGGAGCCGCAACAGCCGCTGGCGGAATGCGGCATTCCGTCGGCGATGACAGCGTCCATCCACATTTGTTTCGCCCAGCGTCCCAACCGCGAAGACTTGGAGCAACGCCTTCGTGAAATCGAATCCCATTTCGCAGAAGCTCCTCCGCCGGTCATCCTATCCTTCAATGTTGAATGAAGAGAAAGTAGGATGGGTCGCGTTTTTTGACCCATCATTATTTATTCGAAGGGGGGTGGCAAAGGCAAGGTTGTTTCTGCCCTTGAAACATCTCTAATTTTCCATCATTCATCATTAAGCATTAAAAAAGCGAAGAGACAATATCAAATGAAATATACTAATGGTCTCAAAAAACTTTGCGTAGTTGGAATCGCCCGGTATCATATTTATTATTATTGCCCGCCCAGCGCATTGCGTTCGGCGGAAGACTGTCCTAAATAACAGGAAAATATTCAGCATGAAAAATAATATTCTCGCTCTTACCTTATTCTTCATCTCAATAATTCCATTCAGCGCTTACGCCCAAAACGCCGAACAAGACAAGCTATTCGCGTGGAACGCTTCTCTTTCCCAAGCGCAAGCGGCCCAAGGCTCCTCCATAACGATCAATCTGGATGCCGTTATAGCTCCCGATCACATTATTTACCACGATTCGTTGAAAATCGCCGCCGAGACGCCCGTAGGCTCGGCGGCTTTTGCTCCCGTCTATCCGCAACCGGAAACGAAAATCGATCCTATCGACGGAGCGATGAAAGCCGTTTATCATGGAACCGTTCGTTTTCAAGTCCCCATCCAGCTCGCCGCCAACGCGCCTTTGGGAGAGATGAAGTTCAACGTCTCGGCGCATTTTCAAGGGTGTTCGCCCACGATCTGCTACTTTCCGCGAACGAAAAAAATCGAATTGACGCTCGCCGTGGTCAAAGGAACGGATTCCGCTATTCCTGCGGCGGCGCAAGTTCAAACGCCCGCCCCGCCTCCCGCTTCGGGAAATAACATCATCGAGAATCAACTCTCCCAAGGTTTCTTCTGGGCCTTGCTCAGCCTTTTTTTCGCAGGATTTTTAACCAGTTTGACGCCGTGCGTCTTTCCGCTCATTCCGATTACGGTGAGCATCTTCGGCGCCAAGGACGCCGAAAGCCGTTGGAAAGCCTTTTCCCTCTCGTCGGTTTACGTTCTCGGCATCGTAACGATGTACTCGTCGCTGGGCTTCGCCGCCGCGCGCACCGGGGCTTTGTTCGGCCAATTCATGAGCAATCCCTGGGCCGTCGTTCCCATCGCGCTGTTCTTCATGGCGATGGGCGCCTCCATGCTGGGAGCCTTCGAATTGCAGCTGCCGTCCGCGCTGCAAAACCGGCTTAGCCGGGCGGGAGGCCGGGGTTATCCCAGCGCCTTTCTCATGGGACTGGCGGCGGGAGTCATCGCCGCGCCCTGCACGGGGCCAGTGTTGTTTCCCCTGCTGTTATTCGCCGCCAAGCAAGGAAACGCCGCGCTGGGATTTTCTCTGCTCTTCGTCTATGCGCTGGGCCTAGGTTCTCTGTTTTTGATCGTAGGGACTTTCTCCGGATTGATTTCCAAACTGCCCAAATCGGGGCGATGGATGGAAGGCGTCAAGAGTTTCTTCGGAATCGTGCTCTTCGCATTCGCGCTCTATTTTCTAAAAGACGCTTTTCCTTTCCTGCGTCCGCCTTGGGAGGCCACGGCCATGGCTTATATCGCCGTTGGAGCGTTATTTGTTGTTGGGACGGTTTTAGGCGCATTCCATCTTTCCTTCCATTCGCCGAATAAGATAACGCGGCTTAAAAAGAGCGCGGGAGTTTTGCTTTGCGTTCTGACGATTTATTTCGCCGCCGCCGCCCCTCGCTCCGCCTTGAAGAGCCAAGTGCCATGGATTACGAATTTGAATCAAGGCCTGGCGGACGCCAAAGCGCAAGGCAAACCGGTTATGATCGACTTCTTCGCCGAGTGGTGTACAGCCTGCAAAGAGATCGATGCCTATACCTATACTAATCCCCAAGTAGGCGAAGCCTTGCGCCGTTTCGTCAATATCAAAGCCGATATGACCTATGAAAATGAAGACGATGTTCTTCTGAAACAAAAATACGAAATCGCTGGATTGCCCCTGATCGTTTTTTACGATTCGAAGGGCAATCTGATGGCGAACAAGCGCATAACCGGATTCGTCGATGCAGAGAATTTCTTAAAACTTATTGCGGATATTCCATAAAAAAATCGGAGGAAAGATTCCCTCTTTCCCCCGATCGCAACTTCCGTAGGGTGGGCTCAAAGCGAAGCGTAGCCCACCCTTTTTTATTCAATTGAGAATTTCATCATTCATCATTTCAATACGTCACGATAGAAACGGCGTCTTGAATCTCCTCCATGCCTTCCGCATCTTCGGGAATACAGCTGAAACAAATCCGAATAATCATCGCCGTACTCTGGCCATTATCCGGTGCGCCGGGAGTCAAATCGTATTGGAAAGAGTAAAGATCTTTCATAGCATTAACCGCATCCTGCGATTTCTTAATCCTGTTTTCAATGACAACCTTATTTTCGCCCGGTATAGGTTCGACAATGACATCTACTCGTTTTTGTTGAATTCCTTTTTCCGTCATTTCCTTGATTTTAGATAATTCTTTTTCGGATTTGTCTACTTCGATTTTTTTCAATTCGATTTCTATATTATTCTGTTGTTTTTCCAGTTCTTTCCTTTTTGCGGTGGATTCTTCATCAGTACGGTCTTTCAATTCATCCATGGAACTTCGAATTTTCGCCAATTCCAATTGCAGAGTATCGATTAGTAATCTTCTTCCCGCTTCCTCTTGCTTTTTTATGACATCTTCCGGTTGCCGATCTTCCTCCGATTTCGCTTTCTTGGATTCCGAATCGGCTTTGAGCAGCGATTTCAAATCTTCCAATTCTTTTTTCAATTGTTCTACTTCGTCATTGTCTTTTGCGCCGGAACTCTGGAACCTAGCGCCATATCCCCCGCCTGTGGAAAATCCACCATACGCTCCACTACCATAAACGCCGCCCTGTCTCCGAGGAGTTATATTTCTATACATGCGCGTTAGATCGAACGGCCCGTTCAGGCTTGCGCCTTCGATGACGACGGTAATGGTTTCGTTGGGATTGAAGCCTTCGAAGCGTTTGCCGTATTTGGCCAGAACGTTCAATATCCTGGTTTTCAACCGTTCGACTTTGTTTTCGTCGTAACGGTCGCTCGATTGAGGCGAGGCTTCTTTTACTTCGATCTTATCGAGAATTTCATCCCATTCGTCCTTTTCATGGCTTTCTTCCGCCTCTTCCTTCTTTTCGCCGTTTTCGCGGTGGAGAGGAAAATCGACGCCCAGCGTGAACAACACGCCCAGACCGGGAATCCAATACCCCTGGCAACCCTTGGAGAAGAAGCCTTTGGACTTATAACTTTCGCCCAACGCCTCTTGGAGACGGGAATCGATTATCCGGCTCATCACTTCGATAGCGATTTTGGTTTTTTTGAGAAATTCGGGATCCGGTTGAAAATCAGGGCCGGGAATGCCGCCGCTAAAACCAACCATTCCACCGCCTGGCAGCCCCATGCCCATACCGCCCATCATACCTCCCATGCCTTTCCCCATTCCTCCAGCTGGAGCGCCTATCATTCCGCCCATGCCATACCCCATGCCATTCATAACTCCGCCGCGTTGCTGCTTCGGCTGGGGAGCGGGCTGAGGCGCGGCCGCATACCCAGGCGAAGGCGGAACTACCGGCGCGGCTTCCTGAGCGGACGCGGCGACTGCCGGCTCCTCCGGAGCCACTTGAGCCAAACCATAGAAACCTAATCCCGCCAACAATGAGAGAGACAATACCAATAGCATTCTTTTCATCGTTTTTTACCTCGCTTTTTAAGGTTGAATTTCAATTGTTCTTTTTGCTTTCGAAACCCGGGCTTGCGTCATTCGCGGAATAGGGGATCGGATTGTATGCGAGCGCGTAGATATTGTTGAGGCGGTCGTCGATCGCCCGCATCAGATCGACGGAGAAATCCTTCATCTTCCGCTGCGTTAATTCCTGATCCACTTTGCGGAAAGAAGCCAACAGCATCATCGAACGCTCCATAGCGTCCTGGCGGTCGGCGACCGTCTGGCCTTGGGAAACCATCTGCTCCGCCGTTTTCACAAGTTGATCGACGGCGGGTTGGTAATTTCGTTGAAATTCGGCGCGAATTTCCTCGCGCACCGCCGAGGCGTCCGCCGCCGGTCCCAGCGCCAACCGCACATCGCCCACTTGCAAAACCACGCCTTGGGAAACGCAGAATATCGCCGCCAGGCAGGCCGCCGCCGCAAGCCATCGCCCCCATCGCCGAGGCGGCGTGGAGGCTTTCAAACTGGCGCGCAAAGGCAAAACGGAAGCGGGCGCCTCATCCAAGCAATTCAGCAAGCGATGAGTTCTCTCGATTTCGCCATACTCCGCCTTCGCTTCGGGATTCTGATCCAGCCACGCTTCGAAACGGCGGCGATCCTCGCCGGAAATTTCTCCATAGAGCATCTCCACCATGCGTTGTTCCAATTCCTCGCGAGTCATCCTTTTTCCTCCTGACGGCGATGATTACGCCGTCTGAAAACAATCCGCTTCCAGAACGCCAAGCCGCTTCAATTCCCTCCTCATGGCGTCCAATCCGCGATAGACGCGGGTTTTAATCGTACTTTCCGGCAAATGAAGAACTTCCGCTATATCCTTGAAACTCAGGTTTTCGAAATGGCGCATCACCAGGGCGATGCGCATCTCGCCGGGAAGGAGGTCGAGAGCCTCCTCGATGCGGCGTCCGATTTCGCGGCGGGAAGCTTCGTCGCGCGAAAGGCCGTCCGCCGCCGCCAGCGATCGCTCGCAATTTTCCTCATCGTTCGAATCGATAGGCCGCATGACGGGACTCCGTTTTCTGGCAAATTTATCGATGACTAAATTCGTAGCGATGCGGTAAAGCCAGGCTTGAAACGAACCGCCCGGCGCAAAGGAACGGCGATGATTGTAAATGCGAAGAAACAACTCCTGGCGCAGGTCTTCCGCTTCGTCCCTATTGCCGACGCAGCGGAGAAAATAGTTGAGCATCCGCTTGTCCCAACGTTGAACTAAAAGTTCAAACGCCAATAGAGAGCCATTTCCGCTTTCAACGATCAATTGTTCGTCTGAGAGCAACATCCCGTTCATCCATCGTGAAATTGGGTCTTCAATGAACATAAACGAAGGGATAGATGGAAAAGACGCAATTATTTTATCAAAATCCTAATTGAGGCTTGCTGAAAAAAACTGGTTGGCAGAGAGAAGTGGGAAAACAAGCGTCTCGCCTATCCGACCGATATAGCGCGCCTACCGCCCGACACTCGGCCATCCCAGCCTTGAAAGGCGGGACTATTTTTAAATGCCCCTTTAAAGGGACAAACGACAATAGCCCGTTTCATCGGCGGGAAGGTAAAAGCAAGATTTTTTCTACCCTTGAATAATCCATAGGATTAGCGAGAACATATGAAAAACAAAATGGGACATGTTTTTTTTCATCATTCATCATTCATCATTTATCTTCATCACTCCGCTGGGCGAGACGATTTCATTGAGAATGGCGTTTAAAAACTGGCGGCATTGGCTCTTGGCGGTTTTATCGTCGCCATGAACGTCAACATCCCCGCGCCGCGAGCAGTCAATTCGCTTATACGTCAGATAATCCCCCATATCGAACTGAGCGTGTTCTTGCAGCGTAAATTCATCGACGGGAACCTCGACGATCCACCCCATCTTTTCGGCGGCGTAGGGATCGAGGTTCTTTTCGAAAACGATCAGCTTTTTATGATAATCGAGCAGCTGCGGCATGTGTCCCCGGTTATTGTAGAAGACGTCTCCTTCCTCCTCCGCCTCTCCTTTTCTTTTTCGGGTCTTCGGTTCCGCTTCTTCTCCCTGTGGGGCTTCTCCGCTGCGCGCCCGTGCGACATCGCTATCCAGAATGCGCAGGAAAATGGGAATGCGGGGTTTTTGGTTATATAGGCCGGCAATGAATTTCAATATACTGAAGAGATGCTGAAGATATTGTTGCGCCGCGAAGGAACGAGTGCTCGAATCTTTGCCATAAAAAATAACATGGCGGGGAAACCGATTCGCCAACGCAGGAAGAGAATCGTACAATGGAGTAATGGATTGAATAAGAATCTCGCGGAAACGGGGAATCAGATCCGTCTGGGAGAAAAGTTCGCGGATTTTCTTATGATCGCGCATAGTAAACGTAATATCATCGGCGAACTGCCATTGATAAAACAGCATCTCCCGATACTTGATGTCCTGGACGTTTAACGACATGACGTCTTGAACAATCTGCCGTCCCATCAAGTATACGTACTGCTGCGACTCTGCGCTGTCGTCCAGAAACTTCTGGATGATGTTGTCCAGAATTTGGGTTTTGAGATAAAGGACTGCTTCCTTCCCGCCTGAGAAAGTACGCAAGCGGATAAATTGTTCTACGGCGCCTTTACAGGCTTTCAACCAATGCTCCCATCCTTCGAATCCACGCAAGCGCATGATCGTCTCGCCGGTTTTAGCCTTGATTTCAAAACCGGGCGTATTGGGAAATAGAATAATTTTGCCGATCGAGTTCAACTGCTCCGAGAATTGATAAACCGCGTAACGCATGACGGCGTTCTTGGGGACGGATTGAATCGCAATCCGGTCCAAAATCGCCTTGGCCGCTTGCGGGGGAGTATTGAACGCTTCGGTCAGAAGCGGATGAACGTAGGCGACTGCGACGTTGGAGACGGATTCGCTTCGTTCCAGGATCCTATCGATCCGGTTCAGAATATTCGTCTTCTCGACGGTTTTTCCAGCGGCGTGCTGATCGCAAGCCTGCTTTAATAGTTCTAGGTCGTCGGGATTCAATCCAACATTGGCTTTTTCGAACGCTTCCCGTACAATCCGCTCCCCCCACACGCGGCTGTCGCTTTCCTTTTTCCAACCCCATTTGTAGAAAGGGGATTTCTTGTACTGCAAAACGCCGCGAATCAATCCCAATTCGGTCAATAGAAGATACTTTTTATTTTTTTTTATCGACGACAATAAATAAAGGCCGCCAACGGCTAGCAGAAGAAAGGATAAACCGGCTGTTTCTACAATCATGGAGATTTTTATCCTTCATCAAGAACAATAAACAAAGTACGATATCAAAGACTAATCTGTCGCCGTTTTGCGTCCACCCGCATTATAGTTTTTTCCCAAGCGAAATAAAGTATTTTTTTGTTAACCTTTCATTAGCGAATGAAGTATTCACGCCGATCGTCCGGCGCAGCGTAGTCCTTCCGCTTCATCCACCTTGGCCAAGAGACAAGCGCCAATGATAAAGAATACAATGATGGCGGCGACGCCTGCGCGTTGCGAAGCGAACGTCTGCGTCAATACGCCGAATAAAAAGGGGCCTAAAAAAGCGGTGGCTTTGCCGGAAAAAGCGAAAAAACCGAAAAATTCGTTCTCTTTATCCGTCGGAACGAAACGGCCCATCAAAGAACGGCTCGCCGATTGGTTGGGGCCGGAAAAGATGCCCGCCAACAGGCCGCCGATCCATAGCATGGCTTTCCCTTGAGCGGCGACGGCGAAGATGACGGCCAGCGTCAATCCCGCCAGGCTGATGAGGACCGTCCTTTTCCCTCCCAAACGGTCATCCCAAAATCCCATGGCATACGCTCCCAATCCGGCGGCGATATTCAAACAAATCGCCAAAATCAACAACTCCGAATCGGCGAAATGAAACGTTCCTTTGGCGTAGATGCCGCTGAAGGCGAAGATGGTAATCAGCCCATCGTTATAAAAAAGGCGCGCCGCCAACAGCCTTACGATTTGCCGGTATCGCCGGATTTCATGAAACGTCTCGATCAACTGCTTGACGCTCGACGCCAGGATTTTTTCTCCCCCCGAACATGCCCGCGATCGATCTTCTTTCACCCAAAGAAAAATGGGAATGCAGAAAAGGGCGTACCACACAGCCACCAACAGGTTCGTCGCCCGGATGTTCTCGCCCAATTCTTTGGAAAAGCCAAACCAAGGAACGCTGGGTTGAACGAAACCGGCGAAGGCGATAAGCAGCGCCATTAATCCTCCCATATACCCCATCGCCCAGCCATATCCCGATATGCGCCCGATTTTTTCCGGAGGAGCGATGTCAGGCAAAAAGGCGTTATAAAAAACTTCTCCCATCTCAAAAGCGATGTTGGCCGTTACGAACCAAAACAAAGCCGCGCTTGTCCGGCCTGGCATAATCGTATATAACATCGCCGATCCTCCCGCCGCGACGGCGGTGAAAAAGAAGAGAAACGCCTTGCGAAAACCCCCTCGGTCCGCAATGGCGCCCAGAAACGGCGAAAGCATGGCGGAGGCGAGAGCCGTAATCGTTACGCCTCTCGACCATAGAACCGTTCCCATATTCTCGTCCGCTGCGAAAGCCTTAATGAAATATGTGGCATAGATAAAAGTTACGACCAGCGTCGTAAAGGGGGAATTGGCGAAATCGTATAAGCACCAGGAGAAAACCGCCCGCCGATCGCAGGAAGAAGATCGCATCGATAGTATCCTTATCTCTTGGAATGGAACCAATAATGACGCTCTGGCAAAAAGTATTGATGTTGCTGTCGAGTGACTACCTATTGGGGTGCAGGCATCTTGCCTGCAGTATATCTTGTGCAGGTTGGAAGCCCGCACCACATGAAATTGATTTTTTGCCGTTCCGTCAATAATAAAAACATATCTTAGACGAAT
This sequence comes from Candidatus Omnitrophota bacterium, assembly GCA_040755155.1. Classification (NCBI taxonomy): domain Bacteria; kingdom Pseudomonadati; phylum Candidatus Omnitrophota; species Candidatus Omnitrophota bacterium. The sequence goes on from JBFMBP010000153.1 coordinate 139,706, forward strand.
TCAAAAATTTTGCGGGAAAAAAACAGCCCAGGAAATCGTTTCCTGGGCCGCGTTTTTCAAAAAGCTTAATTCGATCTTTACGGCTGTCCTCCCTGCTGGGCCGGTTGTCCTTGAGCAGCGGGAATCTGAGAATTATTGGAAGCAGGCGCTTGCGGTTGAGGATCTGAAGTTTGGGGGCTGGAACCTGCGTCCGCTTTTTCCGAGGCGGTTCCCGCCGCGCCTGCGCCGGGAGCTGGAACGGCGGCGTTCTCTTTGGTAGCCTGGCTTTGTTTCACCAAATCCTGCACGGATTGCCCTGTCTGTTGTTCGTCTTGAGTCGCCATGATGCTATGCGCTCCGGAAGGAGGCAAGACGATAGTCAACAGAATGCTCGTCAGAGCGAAAGTAACCGCCAAGCCGATAGTGATCTTCACCAGAATATTCATGGAGCCTGAAGTACTGAAGACGCTGTCGCTGCCGCCGAACGAACCAAAAGCGCCGGAAAGCCCCAGTCCTTTATTCGCTTGCAGCAGAATGAAGAAAACCAAAGCAATGCAAATAGAAAAATGAATAAGACAGAGTAAATAGTAGAGCATTCCACTCTCCTTTATTTATCCGAGAGAGCCGCCACGCCGGGAAGAAGCTTCCCTTCGAGCAGTTCCAACGAGGCGCCTCCTCCCGTGCTGATATGAGAAATTTTATCGCTTACGCCGGCTTTGTGAACCGCCGAGACCGAATCGCCGCCGCCGACGATGGACACGGCGTTGGACGAAGCCACCGCATTGGCGATGCTCATCGTCCCTTCGGCGAAAGCGGGAATTTCAAAAACGCCCATAGGTCCGTTCCAGACGATAGTCTTGGCCTTGGCGATCTCTTCTTTGTATTTCGCAATCGTAGCAGGGCCGATATCGACGCCTTTAAGGCCGCTAGGAATCGAGGAAGCGTTAATAACTTGCGGTTCCACGCCCTCTTTCACTTCGGCGGCCGCTTTATGATCTACCGGCAGCAGAAACTTGACGCCTTTTTTCTCCACCGCTTCCAACACCTGCTTTGCGACGTCCAGTTTCTCTTCTTCAACGATGGAACCGCCCACTTCGACGCCCTTGACCTTCAACAAAGTATACGCCATGGCGCCGCCGATGAGAATGCCGTCCACTTTATCGAGCAAGTTGGTGATAACGTCGATTTTGCCGGAAATTTTTAATCCGCCGAGAATAGCGAGGAAAGGACGTTGGGGCGCCTCCAACGCGCCGATGAGATACTCCAGTTCTTTCTGCATTAAATACCCGGCGGCGTTTTCCTTGAAGAAGCGAGTAACGCCTTCCGTGGAAGCGTGGGCGCGGTGAGCCGTGCCGAAAGCGTCGTTGACGTAAAGGTCGCCTAATGATGCTAGTTGTTTGCAAAATTCGGGATCGTTCTTCTCCTCTTCGGGATGGAAGCGAAGATTCTCCAGCATGACAACGTCGCCGTCTTTCATGGCGGATACGGCCTGGGCGACATCGCTCCCGACGCAATCCTTGAGGGCGGCGACCGGTTTGCCCAATAATTCACCCAACCGTTTGGCGGCGGGCGCCAAGCGGAATTCCTCTTTGACCTGGCCTTTGGGACGTCCCAGATGGGACATCAGGATCACGCGGCCGCCCCGATCCATTAGGGATTGAATCGTAGGGATGGCGGCGCGGATGCGGGTATCGTCCGTAACGTTCGCTGCCGCGTCCAAGGGGACGTTAAAATCCACGCGTACGAGAACGCGCTTTCCTTGAGGATTGATATCGTCGATCGTTTTCTTGTTCATGGCTCGAACTCTCCGTCTCCAGTATTAAAGCGGCAAGGAGACGGGGAGACATGGCGGACGCCACTCTCCCCATCTCAAAGTCTCAGAATCTCAAAGTCTCTCTTACGCGATCATCTTAATCAGATCGACGACGCGGTTGGAGAAGCCCCATTCGTTGTCGTACCAAGAAAGAATCTTGATAAACGTCTTGTCGATCACTCTGGTGTATAGCGAATCGAAGATGGAAGAGTGCGGATTGCCGTTGAAGTCGCCGGATACCAGCGGCTCGTCGCAATACATCAGAATGCCTTTCATGGAACCTTCCGCCGCCGCTTTCACGGCCGCGTTGATTTCATCGACAGTCACCGCTTGACCCAACTCGGCGGTCAAATCGACCACGGAAACGTTAGGAGTGGGGACGCGCATGGAGAAGCCGTCCAGCTTGCCGTTCAATTCCGGCATAACCAGGCCAATAGCGGCGGCGGCGCCAGTTTTGGTGGGAATCATATTCAAAGCGGCGGCGCGGGCGCGGCGCAAATCTTTATGAGGTTGATCCAAAATTTTCTGATCGTTGGTGTAGGAGTGGATGGTGGTCATGAGGCCGCGCTTGATGCCGAATTTTTCGTGTAAAACTTTGACGACCGGCGCCAGGCAGTTAGTGGTGCAGGAAGCGTTGGATAACACGTCATGCTTGGAACCGTCATAGATGCCGTCGTTCACGCCCATAACAATGGTAACGTCGCAGTCCTTGGAAGGAGCGCTGATGATGACCTTTTTGGCGCCCGCTTTCATATGGGCGGCCGCTTTGGCGCGATCGGTAAACAAGCCGGTGGATTCGACTACGATTTGCGCCCCCAATTTGGCCCAGGGCAAATTGGCGGGATCCTTTTCCGCGCAAACGGGAATAGCGGCGCCATCGATCACCAGGTCTTCTCCTTTAGCGGCGACGGATCCGCCGTAAATTCCATGGATGGAATCGTATTTGTAAAGGTAGGCCAGCGTCTTAGCGTCGGTAATATCGTTGATGCCGACGATCTCGATGCCGCCCGCTTTCATAGCCGCCCGCGCTACCAGTCTTCCGATTCGTCCAAATCCATTGATTCCTACTTTAATCGCCATTGTTGTCCTCCTATGCGTTTAACCGCATTTTATGGGTTTTTATATGGTGAATGAATACATTCGGCGTGTCGAAAAGAAGAGCGTTCCCACGGCTTCAAGGTTAGAAAAAAACCGTCGTCCAAACAGCCCGGCCCCTCTTTGTATAATCTATAAATAATAACCCGCTACGAAAGAATCGAAAAGGAGCATCCGCCTTTCCGAACAAATTTTCATAAATGGTTTTCTTTCGCCCAACTCAATCCTAACAAACAACGGAAAATAAGCTATATTTCAGGATCAACGAATGAATTTTAGGATGGGGTTCAGAATTTTTAGCGGCGCAATGTCAAGAAACGATTTGACATTCGGATTTTCTTCGATCATAATATCGAGTAGATTACATTTGATGTAATATTATTTTTTGCCGTTGAGAGGATAAAGAGCGCCATTCGTTTCCATGCAGCGAGAAATTCCTTGTTGTTTGGAATAAAGCCATACCATCCGATGAAATGAGGGAGCAGTCATGAGCGAAGAGACCATTGTATCCATCCAACTGCGGCATATCGATCCCAGCCTGGTCGCCAAGTTGCAGAACCTATCCAAAACTTACGGCGTATCCGAAAAGATGTTGGTGGACATCGCCATCAAAAAATTCCTCAATCTAGCGCTCGACGAACACTGCGAACTCATCGCCGAATATCAAACCTGTCAAAAACTGGGCCAGCGCTTTGGAGATATCGACCTTTTGGGCGCGCTGAATCGGAAAAGATTTAAAACCGCATAAATTCTTCCAGCGGCGATTTGCGAGTTTCCTCCAGTCCGCGATCTTATGGCCATTGGAGAGCGGAAGGGGGAGGATTTTTCTCCGTCTCCGAAGCTGGCGATGAAAAGCGGAAGCGCCGCCAATCGATGCGCAACTTTCGCATTCGCGCCCGCAACGTATGTGGATTGATGCGCAAAAGGGCCGCTGCGCCGTTCCGGCCTTCGATGCGCCCATTCGTTCTCACGAGAGCGGCTTCGATATGGCGTCGAACCGCCTCGTCAAGGGGAAGAAAAGCAAAATCCGAAGTGGGCGGCGTCTCCCCTTCGAAAAACGCCTTCGACGGTTTGCCCGCTGTCAGGTTCATCACTCCTAACGCCTTGGCCACATCCAAACGCCGTCCGTTGCCGATCAAAGCCGCCCTGTCCATGATGGCGCCCAACTCGCGGATGTTTCCCGGCCAGGAATAGGAAGTCAGCAATTCGATATCTTCTTGCGTGGGCAATAGCGCCGGCAGACCGAAACGAATAGCGGAACGTTCGGCGAAATAGTTCGCCATAACCGGCATATCTTCGAACCGGTCGCGCAAGGGGGGCAGGAAAATGGGAAAGACGGCGATGCGATACCACAAATCTTCCCGGAATCGTCCTTCGCCGACCATGGAAGCCAAATCCCGATGCGTAGCGGCGACGAGACGAACATCGACCTTGATAGGTTGGCGTCCCCCGACGCGCTCCAGCCAGCCGTCCTGCAGGATGCGCAACAGCCGAACCTGGACATTCAGAGGCAATTCCCCGATTTCATCCAGGAAAAGCGTGCCTTCATCGGCTCGCTCGAACCATCCTCGATAAGTCTCCACCGCCCCGGTGAAAGCGCCGCGCTCATGTCCGAAAAGTTGCGAGTCGATCAGTTCCGGCGGAATGGCGCCGCAATTCACGCGCATGATAGGACCGGAAGCGCGAGGAGAGCGTTTGTGAATGGCGCGGGCGACTAGTTCCTTGCCTGTGCCCGTTTCGCCGAAGATCAACACGGGAACATTGGAAGCGGCGACGCGGTCGACGCGCTCCATGACGGAACGCAACGTCGTATCCGCGCCGATGATGGTATCGCCCAGATCGCGGCGGCCAAGGCGGTTGAGCAACGAACGCTTGTCCGCTTCCGCCGCCTCGCGCAAAGCGGCCATTTCCCGCAGCCGATGATCGTTGTCCAAAGCGATGGCGAACGGCTCGAGGAGAATCTCCATCATAAGCGCATGGCGTTCCTGGAAATCTCGGCCCGGCGCGGCGATTAGAAGTAGAATTCCCAATGCGCCGCTGGGACAGCGCAAAGGTCCGGCCAAAAAATCGGCTTCCCTATTCATTGGCAAGAGAAAGTTCAAATCCGGAGCAAACGGCCTATCCCCTAGCCGATGCCTTACTCCGCCGTTAATGCGCCAATTTTGCAGCGCTTTCATTTGAGCCGAAGAACATTCCCGCCCCGTTTCGCCCAGAAGAGGCGGAGGCGCCGATAAGCCGAAGGCCGCCGCGTCCAGACGCGAACGTTCGGGATTGACGCGCATTACAATAACCTGAGAGAGAGGAAGATGGCGCACCAGCATTTGGGCGATGGTAACGGTAGATTCGCTAATCTCAATATGACGGCAGGCCTCGCGCCATACATCGAGAAGGATTTCATTAAACTTATCCATCATTTTTTGATTTTGTCCTATGACCAGCATATTTGACAGTTTATACTAGCATATTATATGGGATTATCCATCTTATTTAACGGATATTATGCGCTTCTTTTTATTTTTTATATCCTATATTTTTATAAATCAATACGTTATCTAATTATAAATATTTGGTTCATCCTTTGCTTTATTAAGCTTATGAATACTCTGATTCAATTCACGCTTGATTAGGAGACCAAAGCATGTCGGCAAAATGTCATTTTAAAAGATGGTTAATTGCAGTGGTAGTATCATTCATTGGGAGCTGGGCGCCGGATTCGGCGAAAGCGGAGACAGAATTGCTTAACGTCTCCTACGATCCGACGCGGGAGTTTTATCACGAGTACAACCAAATCTTTCAAGCCTATTGGAAAGAAAAGGCGGGACAGGAGATCGTTATTCGCCAATCGCATGGGGGATCGGGAAAACAAGCGCGGGCGGTCATCGATGGCCTGGAAGCGGACGTAGTAACGTTAGCCCTAGCCTACGACATCGACGCCATCCATAAAAACGCCGATCTCCTGCCGGAAAACTGGCAATCGCGGCTGCCGAACAACAGCTGCCCCTATACGTCAACTATTATTTTCCTCGTCCGCAAAGGCAATCCCAAAGGAATCCGCGATTGGGACGATTTGGCGAAGCCCGGCGTTTCCATCATTACTCCCAATCCGAAGACATCCGGCGGTGCGCGATGGAATTATCTGGCCACGTGGGGCTACGCCATGAAAAAGTGGAACAACGACGAAGTAAAAGCCAAAGAATTCGTTGGCAAAATTTTCCAGAACGTCCCGGTGCTTGATACGGGAGCGCGAGGGTCTACGAACACCTTCCTGCGGGGCATGGGCGATGTCATGCTCGCTTGGGAAAACGAAGCCCTGCTTGTCGTCAACCGCATCGGCAAGCACAATTATGAAATCGTCATCCCCTCCCTCAGCATCGTAGCTGAACCGCCCGTGGCTCTCATCGACAAAAACGTCGATAAACATAAAACCCGCGAGGCGGCGGAAGCCTATTTGAACAATCTTTATGGCGAAAAAGGGCAAAATCTATGCGCGAAACATTATTACCGTCCCTCGGACGCCAAAATTCTGGATAAAAATAAGAAGATTTTTCCCGAAGTAAAAACCTTCACCATCGAGGAGATGTTCGGCGGTTGGGCGAAAGCGCAGGAAACGCATTTTTCCGACGGCGGCGTATTCGATCAACTCTATCAGACAAAATGACGATCTCGTTCACGCAGAAAGGATGATTCTTCATGAAAGCAACGATCCATCATTTTTTACTCTCGGCCATCGCATTATTTTTTATTGTCCCGATAAGCGCGAATGCTCAATCCAATCTCTCGGATGAAGTAAAGGAATTGAAGCAGATGGTGAAGCAGCTGCAGCAAAGGATCGAAGAGTTAGAAACCGCGCAAAAGAAGGAAAGCGCGCCTTTGCCTTCCTCGAAACCCGCCGCCGCTTCCCCCGAAACGAAAAAAAGCGGCGCCTCTATTCAGGCAACATGGAATAAGGGATTGGAATTTCAAACTCAAGACGGCTCCACAAGAATCAAACTCGGAGGCCGCGTGCAAAGCGATTGGTATACGGGAAATATAGAGGATAACGATTTCCCCGATGGAACCCGTTTCCGCCGCGTATGGCTGCGGCTGAACGGAAAAATCTACGACGATACGATCTTCGATTGGCAATACGATTTTTCCGATAATGGACAAGCGAAGTTGAAGGACTTGTATATCGGATATACCGGCCTGGATTGGGCGACCATTCGCGTCGGCCAGTTTCGAGAACCTTTCGGTTTGGAACAATTGACGAACTCCAGCCACATCACCCTCATGGAGCGGGCGCCGCTCGATCTTCTCACGCCCAGCCGTCAAACCGGCGTAATGTTGGATGATGAAATTCTCGGCAAACGGATGACTTGGGCTTTAGGAGCCTTTAAAAATTCGAATGCCTTCGGCAACGGCTTCGAAAACGACGACGTCAATGGAGATTGGGCGGTAACCGGACGTTTAACCGGCTTGCCTTGGTTTGAGGACGGCGGTAAGCGCCTGCTGCATTTGGGGGCGAGTTACAGCCACCGCGATTGGGGCGGCGATCCCTTCCGCATCCAAGCGCGGGGATCGTTTTGCAGAGGGAACATTCTCGTCGATACGGGAACGGACAACGCCGCATACAATGTGGATCAATTCGAACTTTTTGGAGCAGAAGCGGCGCTCGTTCTCGGCCCTCTTTCCTTGCAAAGCGAGTACGTCCTCAACGATCTGCAATCGTCCGGTTTCGGGGATCAGACCTACGACGGCGCCTACGCTCAAATCAGCTACTTTCTTACCGGCGAATATCGCCCCTATCAGGCGGGAAGATTCGTCACTCCTTCGCCAAAGCGCAATTTCGGCAAGGATGGAGGCTGGGGCGCGTGGGAATTGGCGTTCCGCTACGGCTGGCTCGATCTCGATGATACTCCCGTAACCGCAGCGAAAGGCGGCGAATTGAACGATTACGCATTCGGCGTGAATTGGTACATGAATCCCAATTTCAGGATGATATGGAACTACGTTCATTCCGAATCCAGCGGAGCGAATCCGGACGACCTCGCGGCGGATATATTCCAAATGCGCTTCGATCTTTGTTTTTAAGGAAATGGTGAGATATCCGAAGAAAGTTTAGTAACAACGACAAGTTGCATTGCATTTTAATATGACTTTACGAAAGCGGCTTAAATGAGCAAAGGCAGGCAGCGGCATGCCTTTGCCGCTCTACTCGTAGAATTTTCATAAGGAAACCGTCTATGCCATCACTCTCCAAACGTCGCGCCATCATTCCCGGATTCGGCCTTACGATGGGGCTGACGCTTACTTATTTGGGAACGATCGTACTGATTCCATTATCCACTCTTTATTTAAAAACGCTGGGACTCTCCTGGCAGGAATTATGGAGCGCCATCGCGTCGCCGCGAGCTATCGCCTCTTATAAGTTGAGTTTCGGAGCTTCCCTGGCGGCGGCGGGCGTCAATACCGTATTCGGATTGCTTACGGCGTGGGTCTTAGTACGCTGCCGCTTTCCTGGCCGCAGCTTGATCGATGCGATGGTGGACCTTCCCTTCGCACTGCCTACGGCGGTAGCGGGCATCTCGCTCGCCGCCATCTATTCCGAAAACGGCCTCATTGGCCGCTATCTCTCCCAGGTTGGAATCCAAGGCGCCTACAGCCGTCTGGGCGTGGGGATTGCGTTGACGTTCATCGGCCTGCCCTTCGTCGTGCGCACCATCCAGCCCGTCCTGCGCGACATCGATCCCGAATTGGAAGAAGCCGCCGCCAGCCTGGGGGCTTCCCGTTGGCAGACGTTTTCCAAAATCTTGGCCCCCTTGCTGCTGCCCGCCTGCTTGACAGGCTTCGCGCTCGCTTTCGCGCGCGCGTTGGGAGAGTACGGCTCTGTCGTCTTCATTTCAGGCAATATGCCCATGCGCACGGAAATCGCGCCGCTGTTAATCATGACGAAACTAGAAGAATACGACTACGCCGGGGCCGCCGCCCTGGCCGTCTTCATGCTCAGCGTCTCTTTTCTGATTCTGCTGGGCGTCAATCTGCTGCAACATTGGAGCCGCCGCCGCTTGGAACCAGTACGCTGAAAGAAAATGACCATGACATCGAAAAAGATTCATCCCGTCATGAGCCGCAAGCAAGAATCGCGGATTGTTCGCGGTTTGCTTATATTCACATCGCTTTCATTTCTCGCTCTCTTTCTATTCGTTCCCTTGCTCGCGGTTTTTTATAATGCGCTGCGCGAGGGATGGGCGATGTATTGGACGGCGGTCAGCGAACCCGACGCCTTGGCGGCGATCCGGCTGACGCTGCTTATTACGGCCATCGCCGCGCCCGCGAATCTGCTTTTCGGAATCTGCGCCGCCTGGGCGATCGCCAAATTCGAGTTCAAAGGGAAAAACCTGCTCGTCACCCTCATTGACTTGCCATTCACAGTCTCGCCGGTGATTTCCGGCGTCATTTTCATCATGATCTTCGGCGCGCATGGCTGGTTCGGCGCCTGGCTCGCGGCGCATGGCGTTCAAATCATTTTCGCTGCGCCTGGCATTGCGCTGGCCACCCTCTTCGTAACCTTTCCCTTCGTGGCGCGCGAATTGATTCCTTTGATGCAATCGCAAGGCGTCGACGACGAGGAAGCGGCGTTATCATTGGGCGCCAATGGCTGGCAGACGTTTTTCCGCGTTACGCTGCCCAACATCCGCTGGGGATTGTTATACGGCGTCATTCTGTGCACAGCGCGGGCCGTGGGGGAGTTTGGCGCCGTATCGGTAGTATCCGGACACATTCGCGGCAAAACCGTAACTATGCCTTTGCAAGTGGAGATTCTTTACAACGAATACAACTTCACAGCGGCTTTCGCCGTGGCGTCGCTTCTGACTCTGGTAAGCCTGCTTACTTTGGGACTGAAGAAATTGGCGGAATGGAAAAGCCGGGAAATCATGTTGGAACGAGGAGTCAACGCGGCGACTCTGGAAGGATAGATCGGCGATGAGCATTGAAGTTCAAGGAGTAACGAAATATTTCGGCGATTTCGCCGCACTGAGCAACATCAGCCTCGACGTGCAAACCGGCGAACTCGTGGCGCTGCTTGGGCCGTCGGGTTCCGGAAAAACGACGCTGTTGCGCATCATCGCCGGATTGGAAGCGCCGGATGAAGGCTCTGTATTTCTGCTGGGCGAAGACGCCGCCTACAAGAATCCCAAAGACCGTCGCGTGGGCTTCGTATTTCAACATTATGCCCTTTTCCGCCACATGACCGTCTTTGAAAACGTCGCTTTCGGGCTGCGAGTGCGCCCGCGCCGCTTGCGTCCCTCGAAGCAAGAAATTCGGGAAAAAGCGATGAGCCTGCTGAGCCTGGTGCAATTGGAACGCTACGCCAACCGGCTGCCCTCGCAACTCTCCGGCGGCCAACGGCAGCGCGTGGCTTTGGCGCGGGCGCTGGCCGTAGAGCCGAAAGTGTTGCTGCTGGACGAACCTTTCGGCGCTCTGGACGCCAAAGTGCGCAAGGAACTGCGCCGCTGGCTGCGCCGCCTCCACGACGACATCCACGTTACCAGCGTCTTCGTCACCCATGACCAGGAAGAAGCGCTGGAAGTGGCCGATCGCGTCGTCATCATGAACCAAGGCCGCGTGGAACAAATCGGCGAACCGGAAGAAGTATACCATCGCCCGGCGACGCCTTTCACTTATAACTTTCTCGGCGACGTCAATATCTTTCACGGGCGCATGGACAACGGGCAAGTTCAGATTCTCAACCACGCGGAGGGCGACGCTTCCCTTCCCTCGCCCGGCGACGAGAAAACCGCTCAAATTTTCATCCGCCCCCATCTGCTCGATATCGGCTTCGAACCTTCGGGAAGCCACTGCTTCCGAGGCAAGGTTACGCATATCAATCCCGCCGGGCCGATCGTCAAAGTGGAATTAACCAGCGAGTGGGGCGCGCCGCTGCAAGCAAACCTTACTCAGGAGCGATATCGCGATCTCCACTTGCGAAAAAATATGGACGTATACGTCATCCCCAAAGAAATATGCGCCTTTTTCGACAGCACAAGCGTAACAGAGAGACAGGGAGACAAGGAGACTTGGTGACAGGGGGACTTGGAGATTGGGAGATAAGGTTATAAGTTGAATATTATGGGATGTGCTTTGCTTTGATCTCACTCTGCTTCTCGGATCACTAAACCGAAGTTCCCCCACTCAAAAGTCATAAGTATATAATACTCTGGGAGATAAACCCAAACGGGAGGTTGATTACTGGGTACAAAAGCGCTATAGTGGAAAGCGAAGCAAATCCAGCGCGCGTTGTTGCATCGGATCCAGGGAATGGCGCTGGATCAAAAAAGAAAGAAACCGGGTAACGAATGTGGTTTCAGAAGAGCCGCATAGATGCAATGGTTCGCCAGGAGGCTCACCCTCTCAACCTTTCCACGGCCTGTGCATCAAACCAAAGGGCTTTTCGCATAAGTTGTTTATTCTTACGAATAGGAAGGCATATCGAAGGTTTCTAGAAAGATTCCGAAGGTTAGGATAATCATGAGGAAATCGGTTTCGAAGGTGGTGTTGACCGATGCCCCTTCCGCCGAATATCTCGCTTTGAGCCGTTCTACGGCGGCGGGATTGAAGTATCCTTGACGTTTAATCGTTTCAGTGGAAAGAAGATCATTAACCCAATCGATATTTCTTTGTAACAAATAAGGGCTGCCCGGAGCCACGAAGCCGAATTTTTCCCGGTTCAGAATCGGCGTAGGCAAATAATTCTTCGCCATCGCCCGCAGAATATATTTTTCCGTCGCATCCTTAATCATCATGGAAGGGGGAATCGTCTTGACGAATTCCACTAGGTCTACGTCGAGAAAAGGATACCGCGCTTCTACGGAGTTGGCGTAAGCCGGGCGGTCGCCATGATCGGCGACGAGGTGATCGGCGATCCTCAGTTTGAAATCGAGATACGAACGCTTGTGCATAGGATGGCGGTTGCGCAGTTTTTCTTTATCGACTAGCGGATGATGAATCGATTCGAAATCCTCCATCCGCGCCGCCAACGCTTCGGAATAGATAGCGCTCTTGGTTTCGCGGAAAGCGAGAAAATCTCGTTCGTAGAAGAAATGGGAATCGCCCCATAATTCCTCCCGCCGTTCGTTTTCCAGCATCGTCTCCACGTCGAAGGGATCGTCCATATCCGACGAGCGCGTCTGGTCGAGACGATAGCCGACGTATCCCGCAAAGAGTTCGTCCGAACCTTCGCCTGTGAGCACTACTTTCAATCCCGCCCGGCGAACTAGTTCCGAAAGCGCCAGAGAACAGGCGTCGTAGGATTCCTTTAACGGACATTCCGCATGATAAATAGCGCTGCGCAGCCGTTCTCCGATTTGCGGCCAATCGAATTCGGTTTCGTGATGAATGGAACCGACGTATTCCGACATTAGGCGTTGATAACGCCGTTCGTCGATCTCGGCTTGAGAAAAGAGGACGGAAAAGGAATGGCGCCGCTCGTTGGGACGCGCCGCATGAATGACGGAGGCGACAAGGCTGGAATCCAATCCTCCGCTCAGATAGAAGCCGACCGGCACATCAGCGTTCAGCCGGTAGAGCACGGCTTGATTGAATAACTCGTCCAACCGCCGAATGTAATAGGATTCCTCCCGCGGCGGTTCGATATCCTGTTCTTCGGGATAAACCAAATCCCAATATTCCCGCGTCTCGATTCCGCTTTCTTTTACGCGTAAATAATGTCCCGATTTTAGGGAATATATGCCATTGAACATAGTGGCGGGACTGACGAGGCCGGGAAAGGTGAAAATCTGATCCAACGCCGTCGGATTCACTTTATGCTTTATAGAAGAATGCGTAAGCAGCGCTTTAATCTCGGAAGCGAAGAGAAGCATGCCATCCGCTTGCGCATAAAACAGCGGGGCGACGCCGAAATGATCCCGCGCCAAAAGCAACTCGCGCCGCTTGCGGTCGAAGATGGCGAAAGCGAATTGCCCGTTGAGGCGGCGCAAAAAATCCGTCCCCTCCTCTTCGTAGAGATGAGGCAGCGCTTCTACATCGCACCGTGTGCGAAAGACATGCCCTTTGCTTTCTAACTGGCTCCTCAATTCCTTATAATTGTATATCTCTCCGTTGCAGATGGAGACGATGGATTGGTCTTCGTTGAAGTGCGGTTGATTGCCGCTGGAAAGATCGATGATCGAAAGGCGCGAGAATCCCAATCCCGCGCCGTCAGCGGCAAAATACCCCGTATCGTCGGGACCGCGATGAGCCAGCATCTTCACCATCGCCGCCAGAGTATCATGGTCAATGTCGCATTCTCGATTCGAAGCGAAGATGCCAGCTATTCCGCACATAAATAAACCCGGTTCATCCGGCAAGTAAGTACTTGAGATTATTAACTTGAGCCTCTTGCAATACTCAATTATTCCTCCCCCAAGCCTGGGGGAGGTTAGGAGGGGGTTGTTTTAAGTCTAATAAAATCAACCCCCCTAACTCCCCCCAAACTTGGGGGGAGAATTAAAAGCGGATTTTATTAATTTTGCAAGAGCCTCAACTTATTTTGCGCATTTTCATTCCTTCGCCCTTTGGATAAAGGCAAAGGGATTAATCTTCATTGTTTTGGCATATACTCAATCCAAAACGTTTTAGCCTTTTTTCGTGTTTTCTTTTTTTCTTCGCGTTTTCGCGATTCAATCCAAGAAGCGTTATCGCCCCATCCTGGTTATCCTTTATTCCTGAATATCATGATTCAGACTAACAATAACTTCAGAAACTTCTGGGTAAAGATCAGCGCCCTCTGGGTCAGGGAACAATTTCACTTGAAATAAAGTCCTAGCTAGCCAAATCCCCTCTTCTGAAACGCTTCGAAAATCTTAGGGTGAATCGAGCGAAGCGAATCCCGCCAAAGTTTCTAGATAATGGATGCTGGCGGGACGCCCGCGCTCCCTGGCAAGTAATATTAGATACTCATATAGACTTACTTTTCTCCATAAGGTAAACTAAAATATATCGTTCTTATATAAATTTCCAATAAGGATTATGTAGCCATGAAAAAGGGTTTCACGCTGATTGAATTGCTCATCGTCGTAGCCATCATCGGCATCCTCGCCGCCATCGCCGTACCCAATTTTCTCAACGCGCAATTGCGGGCGAAAATAGCCCGCACCCATGCGGATATGCGCAATACCGCCACGGCTATCTCCATGTTTCGTATGGATACAAATACTTTCCTCCTCGATTATTGGGATGACGACGCAGATTTCGCCGTAACCAGATGGGAAAACGAATTTCATAAAGTCGGACCTCGGCCTCCCTATACGAAATTCAGCGATCCCTACTATCCATTGACCTCTCCCGTCTCTTATCTTTCCTCCATTCCCCAAGACCCGTTTAGTCCGATGGAAAAAAGCGTTGGCTTCGGCGCCGACGAACGAGGGACCAGTTATATTTATTTCGATAACGAACCGGGAAGAGGCGACGATTTCGGAATCAATATTTATCAAGAAGGAAACGCCTACGGCAAAGCGTGCGGCGTCGATCCTCTTAAGGAAGGCGAATTCGCCATGATCAGCATCGGCCCGGACGGCGCGATCGGCGCGCCAGGGAATAACAACGTCCGCGGTCTTCCCTACGAATCCAGCAACGGCCTGGTTAGCGATGGCGACATTGTGCACCGGGGAATTTAATCGAATATCATTTCGATTTTCGTTCAATGAAAAATTCTGCGAAGAGCGTTTACGAGCATTGGAGGATTTATTCTCATTTCGCTATTCACTTATCGGTTTTTTAATGAAATAATGGATTCGCTATCGACATCCTATTAATATGATGCGACCCAGGCGTTCTATGCGATTGATTTACATTGCCTTAGTTATATCCGTCTCCCTTAGCGCCCACGGCGGCCAGATTCATACCAATCTGTCCAATCTAGGGGCTGTTCATATCACTCATTCCTCTTCCTACCGTCTGCAACTTGGATACGCCGTATCCGGCGCGGGAGATTTCGATGGGGATGGCTATCTCGACATCGCCATAGGAGCGCCTTATTTCCATTCCGGCGAATTGGGAGACGTCTTCGACAGCGGGGCGATTTTTATCGTTTCCGGCCAAGATATTGACAACGTCCATAACGAGATCGATCTCGCCGCGCCCAGTCTCCAAATCGCCGCTATCATTGGCCAATCGGAATCCCGCATCGGGAAAGTCTTCGCCAAATTGGGAGACGTCAACGCCGATGGAGTCGACGATTTGGCTATTGGCTCCGAAGATCATCGGGCGGGTTATATTCTTTATGGAAAAAGAGAATTCGTTTCCAAGATTTTTCTGGATAATTTGAACGATGGAGGAGTGGAAATTCTCAATACCGGCGTTACCGTCTCCTCGGCGGGCGATATCAATCGCGATGGATTCCACGATGTAGCGTTCGGCAATCCTTATTCCGAAAAAGTATCCCTAAACGGCAAAGACTATCATGTGGGAAGAGTAACCGTAATTTTAGGCGCTCCCCTTCTACCCGATTTATTGAACGCCTTGATTCCCGGCTCCAGCCATTTTTCTTTGCGCGGCGAAGCCGATGCGTTGACGGGAAGCAGTTTGGCGGGAAACATCGACATGAATAACGACGGCGCCTCCGACTTGTTCATCGTGGCGGCGCGCGGCGGCAAGGATTTCAAGGGCGAAGGATTTCTTATTTTGGGAAAAGATGACATCGCCGGTGATAATGCGCCATCCTATTCGTTCCTGATTCGTCAAGCTTGCCGCGAAGTCCGTTCCGCCCAAGACGTGAACAACGACGGATATTCCGACATCCTCATCGAAGACGAGAATTCTTCCTGGTTTTTGCTTTTAGGCGGAGAGTATAAGGGCGAAACCACTTTATCCAATCTATCAGGTCAGGAAGGAACGAGATTCTATGGCGCCGAAGCGGTTTTTGGCGTCGGCGATTTGAATGGGGACGGCTTCGACGATATCGCCGCCGCCCAACCCAACGCCTCCATCGACGGCAAGGTTCTGGCGGGGCGGGCCGTCTTTCTTTTCGGATGTCCGGAATGGCCGCAGATCGTCGATATCGATAAAATCTGCAATGGTGAATTCACCCCGCTGGATTACGTTATTGTCGATGGGGACGAGGCTTTTGGATTGTTTGGTTCCTCCATAGCCGCAATTGGCGATATTCAGGGAGATGGATTCGACGACGTCGTCATTGGCGCTCCATCGGAAAAGCTGTCGTTCGAATCCCTGCCGGAACGGCCTGGAGACGCTTATATCCTTCAAGGTGATAAATTCTTCATGTGCCTGCAAACCAATCGCAGCGTCTTTCGCAACCGCAAGAACGTTTTTAGCCAAGTCAAGAACCTTCATCCCTAATCCATTCCAATATTTATCCTAATTTTTATCTATATGAGCCTCATGCAAAATTCCATTATTCCTCCTCCAAGCCTGGGCTGATCTTTACCCCTAAGCAGGAGAGATTAATCAAGAATGACGATCCGGCAAAAAGTATTGATGATGATATCGGGCGACAACCTATTGGGGGTGCAGGCATCTTGCCTGCGGGATATCTTGTGCAGGCAAGATGCCTGCACCCCCAAAAATTGACTTTTTGCCGCTTCAACAAGAATGGTAACCAGTTTACCCGATTGAAGAGAAATCCTTGTTTTTAAGCCCTGAAAGGGCGAAATAAAATAGCCCAGGCCAACGGCCTGGGAACAGGATCGGCAAAGACCTAAGCTCTGAAAGGGCGAAATAATAAATTCGTATTTCTTCTCTTCCTACGGCTAAATAGTTACCAAGAATCGAAGAGAATATTCTTTTCTTGCTGCGCGATCGAATTGCGAAACCACGAAAAGGCTCGAATTCCTCGAAATTATTGAATCACGGATATCGCGGATTCTTTTAAATTTCACGGAAAAAAGCAACTCACGGCGCGTTCCCATACGCCAAATTTTTTCTTTTTTCGTGTTTTTCTTTTTCGTTTCGTGTTTTCGTGATTCGAAACGGCAATTCTAATCGACTACTTAAACTTCTTAATCCCGCATTACATAAGTTACTAGTCACTTGTCACTAATCACTGTTTTTAGGATAAACAACCCTGGATTCAAGACTATTTGACAAAAAAAATGTAATATTTCCTTCTCCGCAAGATAGTAAGATAGTAGAAAGGACGATCCGGCAAAAAGTATTGATGTTGCTGTCGAGTGACTACCTATTGGGGTGCAGGCATCTTGCCTGCAGTATATCTCGTGCAGGCTGGAAACCCGCACCACAAAAAATTGATTTTTTGCCGTTCCGTCAGAAAGGGAACCAGAAATCGTTGCGGTCGAATTCCCTTGTTTCCGCCTAACGGAGTGGGATAGTGAAAGAATGACAAAACCGTTCATGTTCAATAGACTTCGCCTCGGCGCTGCCGGAAAACCATGGTTATTCCGGCCTATCAACCGTCTATGACGAAGGAAACATAAAAACGGCGGCGAATGGAAGCAACAGGTGGATTCGATCGGCAAGCAGCAGCAACAGGAAATCGGATTAGGTTTTCAACGGGGAGAGCGCTGGGCGTTCGAGGCCGCTGCGCGTCTCTTTTTTTCCCCGGTGGTCCATTTCGTCAGTCATCTTCTGCGCGACCAGGAAAAAGCCGTCGATCTGACGCAGGAAGCATTCTTTCTGGCGTGCCGGGCGCATAGAAAATTCGACGCTAGCCGGTCGTTCTTGCCCTGGCTTTATCAGATCGCGCGCAATTTGGCCTATAAAGAATACAATCGCCGCAAAAAAGAACCCGAAGTTTCCTGGGAAGACGCCGAAGAATTCGCTGCGGCGGCGTTGGAGGCGGACGGCGGCGATCCCAGAGCGGCGGCGATGGAAGAAGAAACAATGGAACGGATTCAACGGGCGGCCAGCCGCTTAAAACCGAAATACCGGGACGTCTTGATCCTAAGAATGATGCAAGGTTTGCCGGGCGAACAAGTCGCCGAGATGCTGAACATTCCCGTCGCTACCGTCAATACGAGATTGTTCCGGGCTTTGGAGCATTTGCGGCGCTTTTCCCAACAAGAAGGTCTCTCGGAAAACGAATTGTTTTAATAAACTTAATCTTCAGCAAGATAAGTGAGAATCGGCATGAAATGCGCCACCGTAAAAAAAGAATTGCTGGCTTGGGCGGTGGATCGTCCGGGCGAATCCCCCCCGGCCGTTTGCCGGGATCATATCGCCCAGTGCGGCAATTGCGCGAAAGAATGGACGCGGCTGCAGAAGTGGGCCATTCTGCTGCGATCGAAAGAGGAATGGACGCCGGAAGAAGGATTTTTCGAACGGCTGACCGCCAACGCCATGCGCGAGAAGAACCGGGCCGCCCTCACCGAATCCACCCGCCGCGACCTGTCGTTGGATTCTAGCGGCGGTTTATTCGCTTTTCTGCGAACTCCACTCCAGCGCCGATGGATTTTCGCTGGGGCGGTTTTCGCCATACTGCTTCCTCTTGCCTTCATCGCTTACGGCTCCTACGACGCGATCGGTCAGATCGATTACGCGGGCGGCTTGGTCTTCAATCAAACCGCCTTTTCGAAAGAAATCCGCAAAGAAGACGTCGTATCGCGCGGAACCGCCATCCAAACAGCGGCGGATGCGGAAAGCATCGTCCGTCTCAAGGGCGGTTCGGAAGTATTCGTCGATTCCCGCAGCCGGGTGGCTTTCGTCGATAACCGCACGGTTCGGCTGGAATTGGGTCGAGCTTATTTCGACGTTGCGCCCAACCGCAAACCGTTCGAGATAACGACTCCCAACGGCGCCATTGCCGTTCTAGGCACCGCATTCGCCGTGGATGTGAACGGGGATGAGACGGTGGTCACCGTAACGCGAGGAACCGTGCAGTTATCGAACAGCGCCGGTCTCGTCCGCATCGCGAAAGGCGGCGAAGGGATTGCGAATCAAAATAAGCAGCCCATCCTGCGGGAAGCGCAACGAATGAATCAGACCATCAAATGGATATCTTCGCTGCTTGAAAAACGCAACGAGGAAGATTTGCGCACGTATTACCCTTCCCTGGCGCCTCCGAGGCCGCGAATGAGGCAAGTCAAATGAAGAAAGACGGATTTACTCTGTTGGAATTGCTCGTCGTCGTGGGGATTATCGGAATCCTCGCCGCCATCGCCGTTCCCAATTACCGCGACGCCGTCACTAAGAGCCGCATCGTCCTCGTTCAAATGGATCTGCGAACGCTGGGAACCGCTCTGCACAGTTACCGTCTCGACCATAATATCTATCCCCGCAAGCAAAACAATTTGCTCTTCTTCGTCGAATTCCTCATTTCGGATTTAACAACGCCCGTCTCTTATTTGTCATCCGCCATAAAAAAAGATCCTTTCGGGCCGGTAACGGAATTCGAAATAAAAGATACGTTCAATGGAGAAACCGTGGAATATGTGCGCGCCCCCACACTCGTCAAAAATTCGTATACGTATACGCCCTATATGAGTTTCTCCGTCATCCTTAGCAATTCCGGTTTGCGCCGTGAAGGATTCGCCCTCACTAGCGTGGGGCCGGACCGGATGGATTCTTATATCGTGGATTATCCTTTTCCAGAATACTATCGTTATCCCGGCGACACGGTGCGCGATTCGGTCTACAATCCCAGCAATGGGATTATCAGCAGTGGAGATATCGGCTTTTTCGGCGGCGATATTCCCGTCTCCGGCCTCATTGGCGGTTGAACATCCCGCCATTAATACAGTACTAAATCCCTATCCTTCCTCGAATCTCTTTTTCCGTCCTCATCGTATAGACTCTTCCGCTTTTATCGCAGATAATCGTTCAATGATGCGGAGGAAATCTCTTAGTTCCCAATGAGGATCGATTATGCTTTTCCCATTTCATTTCGTTTCATTCCTATGGTTCGCGATTCTATGGTTCGCTAATGCGGCATTCGCCGAATCCACTCCTCCGGTCAATCCGGCGCCGTCGCAAAACGGCGTTAAACTTTCGATTCCCGAGAACAACGAAAGCGCTGCAACCATCGGCGTATTCGATCGAACCGCCGATTGGGGAACGCCCGAATTTCCGCCGAAATTGGGGAAGAACAAGGTTTCGGGAAAAATCAACTTGGCAACATCCACCGATGGCCTCCTTTATGATATATACGGTAACGGAGACCACATTTACGATAATTCCGATGAAGGTTTTTTCGCCTATGCGGAAAAAACCGGATCCTGGCGATTGGAAAGCCGGATCGAACTCATGGAGATGGGAGGCGGCAACAATTACGCTCACTCCGGACTCATGATCCGGGAAAAAGGAGGAAGCGCCCAATCGAAGTTATATTCTCTATTTCTAGTCTGGAATTATATCAATAAAAATTTTATGCTTTTGGCCGCCTGGCGAAGCAAAGAAGGCGCCGCCATTCAAGCCGCCGCCGTTCAGGAATTCGATCCCCAAGAGAAAAGTTTTTATCTTCGCGTCTCGCGCTGCGCCTCGAAAAACATATTCTATTCCGAGTGGTCGTCCGGCAACGCCATTTGGAATGCGGCACATTTTTTTTCGATGGAAATGGCGGAGAACGCCGCCTACGGCGCGGCTGTTTGCAATCAAATCGATAACGAATTGCTGGCTCGCGCCCGCCTTTCCCGCGTATCTCTGGAATACGCCGAGCCTTTTGCTGTTCGTTTCTTATCCACGAATGGCTACGCTTCCGATATTACCGTCTTTCTGGAAATCTCGAATCCCCGCGACGCCACGGCTGTGGTAAACGTCAATGAGTATCTTCCCATCGATTGGACGGTGGATTCCATCAGCGGCGGGGGAATTGAATTCGATGGATTCATCCGTTGGATTTTCCCGGCGCCGCCAGGGTCCACATATTTAACCTATTTGGCCCATCCTTCCGCCAACGACAATGGGCAAACCGAATTTCGCGGAGAGATCGGCTCCAGACCGATATTCGGCCAGAACCGGACGATCTTTCGCAAAATCCGCATGGACGCTTTGCGTCTGGCGATCTTTTCGGGTACTCCTCTGCTTTTATTTCTCATTCATATCTGTCTCTTTTGGTTTTATCCCAAGTCGATCGAAAACCTCTTTTACTCTTTGTTTCTTGTTTTCGCGGCGCTTACCCACTACGAACTTTATTGCACGGCTCATTTGCCGGGAGGCTTGGCCTATTCGGACAAATTTTACCTCTTTCTCTACACGCAATTCGGCATGTTGATCCTCTTTTTTCACAAAACGATTTACGTGAAGTTAACCAAGTATTTTTGGTGCATCTTTACTCCCTTTGTTTTGGCGTTTCTTTACATGACGTTGGTTAGCAACGTTACGCAATCCAATTATTTTTTCTTTCGCGGACTATCCTATCTGTATTACTTCGAAATCCTGCGCATCGTTTTCGCCGCTCATAAAAGACGCGCCGATGGAGCCGCGCTCCTTTCCTTCGGCATTATCGCTTACGCTTCGCTCAATCTCTGGCTCTCCCTCGTCAATTATTGGGGACGCCCCAATTTCACGCTTCCCCACCAGGGCAGCATCGCCAACCTGCTTTTTCTCCTCTCTATGTCCGTCTATCTCGCCTACCGATACGCGAAAACCAGCAAGGACCTTGCCGCTCTGACCGCTGAATTGGAAAATCGCGTGGAACAACGCACGGCGGAACTCAAAGCCGCTCAAAATCATTTGATTCAATCGGAAAAAATGGCGTCGCTAGGCCATTTGGTCGCCGGCATCGCTCATGAAATCAACAATCCCATTAATTTCATCAAAAGCAATATCTTTCCCCTCAAAAATTATCTAACCGGTTATAAACAAACCATCGGCGTCGTCTCCAACATCAAAGACCAATTGCCGGACGATGTCCGAACGCAATTCGAAACCGCCGTCAAAACCAACGACCTGGAATTTGTGGAAGAAGACATCGAGAATCTGCTGCACTCCTTCGAAGAAGGCTCGAACCGCATCGTGAAAATCGTCGCCGATCTTCGTCAATACATCCGAACGGATAAACGCTTCCATTCGGTATACGATCTCCGAAGCGCCCTAGAGACCTCTTTGAGTTTGTTGCAAAACCAATATAAAGGCCGCATCGCCATTCATTCGGATTTCGGCGGCGACGTCAAACTCTTCTGCTCGCCCGGCCAGATCGACCAGGTTATGATGAATGTTTTGAAAAACGCTATCGAAGCCATTCCGGGCGAAGGAAACATTTGGATCGACGTCAGCCAAGACGATCGGAAAGCGATCGTCAAAATCCGGGACGATGGCAGAGGCATTCCGCCGGAAAACCTGAATCGAATCTTCGATCCGTTTTTCACGACCAAACCGATCGGCTCAGGCACGGGTCTTGGCCTCTCCCTCGCTTATAACCTGATAGAACAACATGGAGGAGAAATCTTTGTGGAAAGCGAACCAGGTCGTGGCGCAACCTTCACGATCATGCTTCCTATTCAACAAGAAATTGAGGAGGATGCCTCCCCGCCGAGCGAAATAAATGATATGATAATCCACGATTCCGACGTGAAAAGAGGGGAGAAATTCAATGAATTCCAATGATATCCGATCCCAAGCCATGAGCGTATTGAAAGCGAAATCCATTTTTTATATGGCTACAGTGGACAACGGTTCTCCCAGAGTCCGGCCCATGACCCTTCTTTGCGCCGATGGATTCAGGATTTGGACTGCCTCCCATAAAGAAACCGCCAAAATGAAAGAGATCGCCCAACACAACGAGACGGAAGCCTGTTTTCTCGACGAAAAAAACCGCCAAGTGCGCATTCTGGGAACGGTGAAGGTCTACGAAGACGAGAAAACATGGGCCAACCTGCCCTGCCCCCCAGAAGGAATACCCCAAATCGAAGATCCCAATTACGTCCTGCTCTTGATCGAACCCAAACTCGTCCGTTTCGTCAACGACTGGAGCATGGATTATAAAATCATCCCGATCGAATAACCGGCGGCCGTCCCAGTCAGAAAAAACGCGCCGATTAGAAGCCTCCCATCCCCAGACGAATGGAGGACTGCGCTTCGTTTCGATCCAACGCAGCAGACATTCCGAATATCCATCGATGTGAAATAATTCGGAACTTGATATTCCGATAGATGAAATATCGGAAATATATATTCCGTTTTCTCTTTCATCGAATATCCCCATATCGTCCATTCATAAAAAGACCTATTTTTACGGGGATTTTTTTGCAACCGCGATTCAGCGTAAACCACTCCACCCCAAAATTATCCATACTGTAACTTCAATCGATGTAATTGCGATCTCATTTCGCTAAAAAAATCGGCGCCTTGAGTTCCGATTAAAATAGATTGGTAATTCATTACCCCTAAAAAATCAAATAGATATGAAATTGGAATAATTATTGTAATATGAATGACGTTAATTAAAGATTCAAGTGAATGGCGTTCGACAAGGGTATGAGAATCGAGCAATTCTATGCCAAAAACGGAATCGAAAAAACAAGCCGTTCTCACCGGAGTCGTAACGGCGGCGGAGTGGGATGAAAACGGCAACGTTGTAGGAGTGATTTTAGCCACGGAAGACGAATCCGAGTATAGAATTGCCAACAGTCCCCAAGGTAAGAAACTTTTCAACCTATTACAGCATCAAATCAGAGCCACAGGCATTGTCGGCGAAGACAAATCGGGAAAGAAAACCTTATTGGTCTCGCAATTTCAAGTACTTCAACAATGGTAAATGCAAGAAATATTTGTTCCCAAGCGTTATCGATCAAATCTTTATTCGTAAGTTGTTTCTTATAGAAGGAATAAAAAAACCAATCAAAATTTCAAAGGAGGAACAGATAAGACTGATGAGCCATCTCACAATTCTGACCGAGCAGGAAGACAAACCTCCCAGCGAGGATCCTTACCCTAATGATCGGATTCGTCCAGCGACGAATGAAAATCTTCCCAGCCGTTTGGCCGCTTCTCGCGCCCTATTTATCTCCCCAACCAACGGAACTGCCAAGGAAATCCTCAAAAAACCCTCTCTTCCTTCCCAGAGAAAAAGAGAAAGCCGGAAATTCCGCCTCTCTCCCCAAACGCGCGCTTTCCGCTTGAGGCAATTCCCCAACGCCAGCGACGACGAATGGAACGATTGGCATTGGCAGTTGCGCAGCCGCATCCGCGACATCGTAACGCTATCGCGCATTATCGAACTGACCGATGACGAGCGTAACGCCATTGAAAGACATCGAGGATCGCTGCCGGTGGGCATAACGCCTTATTACGCCAGCCTGTTGGACCCCTGCGACAGCGCCCAACCGATCCGGCGTACGGTCGTTCCCGTTTCGAACGAATATCTTCATGCTCCGGGCGAAGCGGACGATCCTTTAAACGAGGATGATGATACGCCGGTTCCCGGATTGGTCCACCGCTATCCGGATCGCGTTCTCTTCCTGGTTAGCGGCTTCTGCTCCACCTATTGCCGCTACTGCACCCGGTCCCGCATGGTGGGCAGCCAAGGCGAATACCGCTTCGACCGGAATCAGTGGGAAAAGGCTCTTCAGTACATCGAATCGACTCCCGCCGTACGCGACGTTTTGTTGTCGGGCGGCGATCCACTGACGTTGACCGACGATTCGCTGGAATGGCTGTTGCAGCGGCTGCGCCGTATTCCGCACGTCGAAATGATCCGCATCGGGGCCAAAGTCCCCGCCGTGCTTCCCCAACGCATCACGCCCGCCTTGACGCGTATGTTGAAGCGCTATCATCCATTGTGGATGAGTCTTCATTTCGCCCATCCGGACGAATTGACGCCCGAAACCGCCCAGGCTTGCGAACGCCTGGCCGATGCGGGCATCCCCTTGGGCAGCCAGACGGTTCTTATGGCGGGCGTAAACGACAATGTGGAAACGATGATGCGCTTGATGCAAGGCTTGTTGAAAATCCGCGTCAAGCCCTATTACCTCTATCAATGCGATCCCATTACCGGTTCCGCCCATTTTCGGACGCCGGTGCAAAAGGGATTGGAAATCATTCAGGGATTGAGGGGACATACGACGGGCTACGCCGTGCCTCATTACGTCATCGACGCTCCCGGCGGCGGCGGCAAAATCCCCTTGCTGCCCGAAACCATCGTGGGTCGCGATGGAAACGACTTATTGTTGAAAAATTACGAAGGAAAAATTTTCCGCTATCCGGACCCGGTATGAATCGATGCCAATTATAATTGCTCCTAATTAATTCCTTCTCCCTTTGGGAGAAGGCTAGGATGAGGGGAAATCCTCGCCTCACCTCTTCTAATTTTGTAAAGAGAAATTTAAATAGCGGCAAATTGGCGATTGACGCCGGGAAAACGAAACGAGGCTTTGTATGAGTCTATGCGCTCAATGCGCTCGAGTTCAACGTACTTGTTGTCAATATACGGATGTTTTGGTTACGGATGGAGATATCCTTCGCATAAGAGAGTATACGGACCAGCCGGATTTCTACGAAAACAGAATTCCAGTCGATCCATCTTATCTCGATCAAAACGACGATCCCAACTGGAATGCTTACACTGTTCTTCCAGACAAATCGCGCCGGGTGCTGAAACAACAAGAAAATCGCGATTGTATCTTTTTAACCGAACAAGGATGCGTTCTTCCTCTCGAAGCGCGTCCTTTGGTGTGCCGGTTGTATCCAATTTACTTCACGGAATCGGGACTCGACGGCCTCGCCGAGGGGTGTCCTCCCCAACTTCAGACGCCGGGCAAGCCGTTGCTTGACGCCGTAGGCGTCGATATTGTCAGCGCCGAGCGTTGGCGCCATCTGTTATATCATGAATTACGGACAGGGAGCGTTCTCTATGAAAATCGGCATTACTTACGACCTGCGGGATGACTACCTCGCGGAAGGTTATAGCGAAGAAGAGACGGCGGAATTCGACCGTCCCGAAACGATCGATGCGTTGGAGCGAACCCTTTGCGACTTGGGATTCGCGACGGACCGCATCGGCAATATACGCCGCCTCGCGGAACGGCTGGCGCGGGGAGACCGTTGGAATCTCGTCTTCAATATCGCGGAAGGAATGCGCGGCGTCGGACGGGAGGCGCAGGTTCCTTGTTTGCTGGAAGCCTACGACATTCCCTACACTTTTTCCGATCCTCTCGTCCTTTCGCTCACTCTTCACAAGGGAATGTGCAAGCAGGTCGTCCGAAGCCTTGGCATCCCCACTCCCGATTTCTGCGTCGTGGAGACGGAAGCGGATCTGGCTCGTGTGAATCTTCCCTACCCTCTGTTCGCAAAACCCATCGGCGAGGGTACAGGCAAAGGCATTGACCCGACATCCAAAATACGCTCCCCTCAAGAATTGCTCGCGGCGGGCCGACGCCTTCTCGCTCAATTCAACCAACCCGTCCTCGTAGAAACCTTTCTGCCGGGACGGGAATTTACCGTCGGCATTCTGGGCGCGGGAGAAGAAGCCCGCGCCGTCGGCGCTATGGAAATCCACCTGAAAGCCGAGGCGGAAAACGACGTCTATTCCTATAAAAATAAAGAATACTGCGAAGAACTCGTGGACTACAGTTGGGCGGACGACGAAATGGCGAAGCAATGCCAAGAGATCGCTCTGCAAGCCTGGAGAGGTCTGGGTTGCCTCGACGGAGGGCGCGTCGATCTTCGCGCCGACGCCAACGGCGTCCCCAATTTTATGGAAGTCAATCCCCTGGCCGGGCTGCATCCCGAACATTCCGATCTTCCAATCCTCTGCGCGAAAGCGGGAATAACCTACCAGAAGCTGATCGGGACGATCGTCCAGTCCGCCTGGAAACGAGCCCTTGCCGCCCGCCCCGCTCATCGCATTGAAATCGCATCGTGAATAGAAAGCGGAAAATGCGTTTAGTTTCTTTTACTAATCACTCGCGGGCGCCAAGGGTAAAATGCTGTTTATTTTACCCTTAAAAAAAACTTGTGCATTTGAACAAAAAATGCATCCAAAAAAAAGACTGGGCTATTTCCAAATGCCCCTTTAAAGGGGCTAACGATACTAGCCCGCCGTTTCAACGGCGGGACGGCTGTAATCGCCGAGAGCCTTTCCGCGGTAGGGAGGCTTGTCGCAAATCGCTGTTTTTAGGATGAATCCTGTCGCGAACGATGATAAAAAAAATCGCTGTCGTGCATAGCCAAGTTTCCGATAATCCCAGCTTGGACGATTTGGATACGATAGAACAAGCCCGGATTGTTTCGCAAACATTGCGGGAAATGGGATACGAAGTTTCCATTCTGCCTTTCGTCAATCGTTTCGAAATTCTTTCGGAACAACTGCAAGCCATAGCGCCGGACCTCATTTTCAATCTCGTCGAATCCATCGACGGCCAAAGCCGCTCGATTCACGCCGCTCCCGCCATGTTCGAAGCCTTGAAACGTCCCTATACGGGATCGGGCGCAGAAGCCATCCGCGACACGACGAATAAACTAAAGGCGAAGCAACGTCTGCAATCTCGCGGCGTCCATACTCCCGCTTGGATTCCTTTGAAAGGCTTCCGGACGAATATCGCGCGCCCCAGACATACCTATATCATCAAATCCGTCTGGGAACACGCTTCCATCGGTCTGGATGAAGATTCCATCCTCGCGCCGGAAACGCCCGAACAACTGTTGCGGGAAATGGAGCGCCGGGCGCCGAGCCTGGGAGGCGATTGCTTCGCCGAAGAATTCATCGAAGGACGGGAATTCAACCTCTCTCTTCTCGCTGCGAAGGACGGAGCGCAAGTATTGCCCCCGGCGGAAATCTCGTTCGACGATTATCCCGAAGGCAAGCGGCGCGTAGTCGGTTACCGCGCCAAGTGGGAGGCGGATTCGTTCGAATACCACCATACGCCCCGGCGCTTCGATTTTCCCGCCTCGGATCAAGCCTTGCTAAATAAACTTAGTTCCATCGCCATGCAATGTTGGAAGATTTTTAGCTTGCGCGGCTACGCCCGCGTCGATTTCCGCGTCGATCCCTCCGGAAAACCTTGGGTGTTGGAAATCAACGCCAATCCTTGTCTTTCGCCCGACGGCGGTTTTGCGGCGGCCATCGAACGCGGCGGATTGTCTTTTCGACATGCCATTCAAAGCATCATCGACGGCGCCGTTTACGATATTAATCTTACATATATATAGGGAAAAGAAATGAACGAATCCAAACAAAACAACAATACCACCCGTCAAACGATCCTGGCCGCCCTTTCCTACCGGGAAACCGTAAATCCAGACGATGCGGATAACGTCGGAAACATCGTGAAATCGACGGGCTTCTTTGCCGAGGACGAAATCCTCATCGCCGTCGAACTTGTCCAGGAAAGGTTGGAGAAGGGATTGCCGAGCGGCTACCATTTTCTCTTCGCCGATCTCAATGGCCGCACAGTGGGCTATACCTGTTTCGGCCCCATCCCCGCCACATCTTGCAGCTACGATCTGTATTGGATCGCTGTGCATGACGAATTCCGGGGCATGGGAATCGGTAAAGAACTTTTAAAGCGGACGGAACCGCTGATCGCCAAATTGGGCGGCCGCCGGATATATATAGAGACATCATCCCGCGATTTATACGAGCCGACTCGCGCGTTTTATTTGAAATGCGGCTATATCCAAGAGGCGTTCCTGACCGACTTCTATCACCCCGGCGATTCTAAGGTCATCTACGTCAAAACCGTATAACATCGCATAGTGGAGGGAGAATTGCGGATTGCGCTTAGCATGGACTCCACCCTACGCCAATGTCTCTCGGCGGAGTCAACGCCGCTCGACAAGTTTTTTCAATCCTAAATAATCGTGAATAGCGAATCCTGCGAAGGAAGGATAGGCTCGCAGTTCGGGCAAAGATTCCTCCATCGCTCTCCATAGCGAATCGCATCCCAGCCGATAGAAACTCAATTGATCGCCCGATACGATGACGGCGCTGTCTATAGGCCAATATTGGAACGTGGCGGATTGCATTCCATCTTCCAAAATACGCCGTTTAAACGCTTCGAACTGGTTCGGCGGCAATAAATAAATCTTCGTTTTCCCTTCGCGGGACGCCGCGATCAAGAAACGATCCGCCGGCGAGAGAGAAGGCAAACCCGGCCGGCAACGGCTGCGAAAAGAATACACCGTCTCGTCCGGCAATTTTGCGGTTTCCAAACCTATGACGATGGATTTCCCCCATTTCGCCGCATAGCCGAGCATACCGGCGGCAAGGTGGGTGACGCTGGATAATTTCGTCCGGTAATTCATTGCTACAACCCCATCCGCGATGTCGATAACATGCTGCGCCGCCGTCTTGCGTTCGCCGCGAAAATCGACGAACAACGGCTCCCCCGTCCATTCGTCCACGGCGTCATACCAAGAAGGGATATCCACGCCGACATACAAACGATTTCCCTGCGCGCGTTCCGCGCCTTCCGCCAAGGACTCCAAAAAATTTCGTAAAAACTCTTCCTGCCGCGCGCTGTTGAATCCGGGGAGCGCATGCGGTTCGACATCGAAGTGAACGCCGTAAAACCGCATCCCCGCTTTCGCCATCCGATTGAATCGTATCGCATTATCCACCCGCCGAAGCCAGAGGCTGCGCTGCTCGGGAAGAATAAAATGCGGATCGCCGTCGAGAGCGTGAACGCGAATCCCTCTCTCGGAAATTCTTCCAATCCATTCCGCGAGTTTTTGCAGATCGGAATTCCACCCCGCCGCCGTCGCCCAATCGATCAAACAGGGGGGGATTTGCAAATAAACATGTTGAATATCGCGCTGCGCCAAAAAATCGGCGAATTCGTCCCGCCGCGCTTCGTCCGCCAGCAAATCGCGAGTATTCCACGCCCAGATGGCCTTTTCGATAGTCCGCGCTTCGCCTGAAGACTTCGATAATGGGGGCAAGGAGGGCAAATTCCGGCGATCCGCGCCGAAAGCCAGCGATTTCAATTCGATTCGTCCCGCCCCCGCACCGGCGGCTTCCAAAACAACGACGGCCAATTGATCGCGCCGAATCCGCGCTGGGAATTTTTCTATGGGAACCACGGCTTGTTGCCAATAGGATTCGATGCGTCCGGAAGGTAAAAATTGGCCGGCCTCTCCTATAGGAAGCGAATCTTCCTTCTTGAGGAACTCGGCGTCGGCGATCCTAAGCAGAATCTTTTCGCCTCCATTTCCGCCCCTAATCCAAAAGGACATAAAAGCCAACGGTTTGGCGTCGAAAAAAATTCGCTGCGCCTCCGCCGCTTTGGAATCGAAAAGATGAATCCATAAACCGCAATACGAGTTCTCTTTTTTGTCATACGCCATCGACAAGGCGCGGCGGCCATCGGAAGTCGACTCTAGAGAAGCGGTTGCGGAAGAAGGATGGCGCTGAAACGCATTGAAGACGCCGCCCAACCGATTCGCCGATACATCATCGAAGAGAGATACAACGAAATGCGATTCCGTACTCGATGGAACACGGCGAGCGTTCGCCGGGATCGCACCCTTTACCACCGGTTTACTCAGCCGATACGCATTCAAAATATCTCCGCCTTCGCCGCGAGCGACTCCTACTTGGCCGAATTGAGCTTCGGAAAGATTGGCCAAGCCCCAATCCCGCAAATCGATTTCCACGGAAAGAATAGCCGTTTCGGATGCGATGGAAGCGGGCGATGGCGCGCCGAAAAGCGCAATGGCGGTTAACCAAGAGATAATCAAAGGGTATGATTCCTTTCCATTGCGAAACTGTCTTTGCATAATGGGTTATAAAATATCTCCAATAAATCGACTATTCTTCCTACTTTAAGAGGCCGCCCGTTTTCAAGAAATAAACCACTCATTATAATAGGTATTGATTTAACCGTCATGGAGAAAGATACCTTACGGACAGCGCATACGCAAATTCTCACGATTGACGATTGGTTCTTTCACCCCTATAAGCGAATTCGTCCCACACTATTCCAAGTTAAATTTCGATTCGAGAGGTCCCGCGAGGTTGGCGGCTATGGATGACGAGCTAAAGGCGTATTACCAGCATTCGTTGATTTCCCGCATCGACGCCTTGGACGCGGCGCTTCAATCGCTTTTAAAAAACGATAGAAGCATGGAAGAATCCATCCGCAGGATCGCGCATTCTCTTCGCGGCTCCGGCGGAGTCTACGGCTTCCCCGAAGTCACCCAAGCGGCTCGAAACGCCGAGGAGGCTCAGACGGAAAAACTCGCCGATTCGGTAAAGGTTCTTTTAGATGTTCTACGCAAAATATCCAACGGGAAGAAAACGAACCAATGCAATATTCTTATTATTGAAGATGATCCCGATTCCAGCCGCTTGTTGGAGATCGTTTTATCCGGCGAAAATCGCCAAATCTTCATGGCCGAGTCGGCGGCGCAAGCGGAAACCATCATCGAGCAAAACGAAATCTCCTTCATCGCGCTCGATTTGGTTCTGCCGGACATCGACGGACGCAATTTGCTCGTAACCTTGCGGGAACGGCCCAAAACGGCGGCGACTCCTCTCTACGTCATCTCCGGATTGCCGGGCGATCATATCAAGACGGAATGCCTTGCTCTCGGCGCCAATGCTTTTTTTAAAAAACCATTCGATCCCAAAAGCATCGCCGCTTCCATCGCCGCCGAAATTCAGCGCGGCGTTTTCGAACGCCAACCGCTTCGCGATCCCCTCACCGGCCTTCTCAACCGGGCCGCCTTGCGCGGAGAATACGCCCAAGCCATTAAAAAAGAAGAGCCGTGCTCCATCGCCATTCTCGATTTGAAACCACTTCCCCCGCTGTCCGAGAATTTAACGGAGGAAGAATGCGACCGCTTCCTGTCAAGCGCGGCTTCCGTTATCGACCGCCAGTTGCGCAAAACCGACGTCATGACCCGCTGGGGAGAAAAAGAACTCGCCGTTCTCTTTCCCAATACCACGCCCAACGCCGCCGCCGAATTGCTGACCGGCGCGCGCCAATCGCTGCAACAAGAAACCTTCCAATGTCTCGGCGGCAAGCAAATCCGAGTTACTTTTTCCGCCGGGATCGTAAGCGCATCCAAAACGCTCGCGGTGGACGAGGCCGTCGCCAATGCGGATCGTCTCTTGTTTCTCGCCAAGACGGAAGGCCAAAATCTGATCCTTTCGGAAGATACCATAACGCCCATCGCCAAGAATACAATACTGCTGGCGGAAGACGACGATCTTGTGGCGTCGATCGTAAAACACCGCTTGGGTCGCGAAGGCTTCGACATCGTCCACTGCGCAGACGGGGAAGCCGCTTTGGCGGAAGCGTCCGGAACGCCGTTTTCGCTCGTGATTCTGGATGTGAAAATGCCCGTCATGGACGGTTTCGAAGTCCTAACTAATCTACGGAAAATCGCCCATTACGAAAAAACGCCCGTCGTTATGCTGACATCGATGGGCAGCGAAAAAGACATCGCTCGCGGCTTCGGCCTTGGCGCAAACGACTATATCCTAAAGCCGTTCTCGGCGATCGAACTTATCGCGCGCGTGCGCCGCCTCCTAAAGGGATAATGAAAATACTCGTTATCGACGACGATACGGATATGTTGTTGATTCTCTCCGTATCCCTCAAAAAAATACTCGCCTGCGACGTCATCCAATCCGAGGGGGGATTGGAAGCCCTCGAATTGGCGAAAAGCGAATTGCCCGGCGCGATTATCATGGATTACGTGATGGAAGGAATGAACGGCCCCGCTCTGCTCGAATTGATGCGGAAAGAAGAAAAACTAAAGGATACTCCCGTCATTTTTTTAACGGCGATGGCCGATTCCATCAATGCGGAACGCCTCCAGGCGATGGGAGCGAAAGGCGTCATCGGCAAGCCCTTCAATCCATTGGAACTGCCAAAGATGGTTCAACGGATTCTTGAGGAATAAAATAACCGATTCGATAGGGAGGCTTGCGATGATTCAAAATAAGAAAGCGCTGTCGGTCGCCAACACGATCGCCGAATCGTTGAAGCCGTCCAAGATTATCTTGTTTGGCTCGCAAACAAACGAATCTCCAAAACCAGAAAGCGACATCGATCTATTGATAGTGTATGATGGAGACGAATCCAAAAAAGAAACGCTGCGCCGTATTCACAACCTTTTTCCCCATCCCGATTTTTCTTTGGACGTTTTTTTATTACGCTCTGATGAATTTCAAAAACAGATTGGACTTCATGGAACAGTGGGGCGGGAAGCGCATCGATCGGGAGTGACGATCTATGGATGACAGACGAATAGAAGTCCAGCGTTGGACCTCGCCAACCAAGCGATGGATCTCGCCAAGCAAGCGATGGATTTCGCATCCAAAAAAATATCGTCTTAGGCGAATATGAAAAATAGGCGCGTTAGCGGACGCCGTCCTAATTCTCCAGGGAGACGACATCCTTGTTCGATCGATTCCTATTCTCCTATTATGCTTTGGCGCAGCGCGATCGCCTGCTTCTTATCGTTTCCATCACTATTATCATCCTCTTATTATTTTCTTTCCTCTTCGCGTTGGCCGCCGTCGTTCTCCGGCTCCGCAACGAAAAGAAAGCCGCTTATTGGAAATATCTGGAAAATAAATGGGAAGAGAATATCCTGGACGCTCTCGCGGGAGATAAAACTCCTCAGGATGTATGGAACCTCGTCCACAAGAAAGACTGCATCTATTTCGTCGATTTTCTCATGCGCTACGCCCGCCGCCTCGCGGGCGCAGAACGCGATCTTCTCTGCCGCTTCGCCGAACCCTATTTATGCCGGATCGAAAAAATCGCCCGCAAAAAAAATCCCGAACAGCGCGCCTGGGCGATCAGAATTTTAAGCCTATTGGGGATGCAAACGCATTATCCCGCCATCATCGCCGCTTTGGACGATTCCTCTCCTCTTGTCGCCATGTCGGCGGCGCGCGCGCTGATGGCGGAAAAGCGGCCCGAATGGGTGGGGGCCGTACTGCAACGCCTGCACCGCTTCGACAATTGGAGCGCCAGTTTTCTTGCCTCTATGCTTTCGGCGGTAGGCTCGGAAATCGCCCCCGGCTTGCGGGAAATATACTCCAACCCCAGCGTTCCGGCGCGGACGCGAGCCGTCTCCGCGGAAGCCTTAAAGAGGTTGAACGATTGGAAGGCAGCGGATGCGATCCCGCCGATTCTCGAACGAGAAAAAGACCGCGATCTGCTCGCCTCCTCCTTGCGCTTGCTCGGTCGGGTGGGACGGGGAGAGCATTTGCCCATCTTGCGCTCTTTATGCGGCGCATCCGACGACGCCGTTCGCGCCAACGCCATTCGTTCGTTAGGATTTCTTGGCGGAAAAGACGATGCGCCGATTTTTCGCGCCGCGCTCGACGATCCTTATCCCTGGGTCGCCATCCACGCCGCATGGGGATTGAAAGATATCGGACAAACCGGCCTCTTGCGGGAAATCGCCGCCTCCGCCCATCCTAGAGCCGAAATCGCGCGGCAAGTGCTTCTCGAGGCCAGATTATGATCTTGAGACTCCTATCGCAGCTCATTTTCTTTATCAATCTTCTCGTCCTGTTTTATTTCATCCTTTTAAATTCGGTTTACTTGATTACCAGCCTTCTTTCCTACCGTTCCCTGCGGAAATACGCCCGGCGTCTGAAATCCTTCTATACGGAAGAAATCGTCTCCGCCGCCGGAGCGCCCCCGATCACTCTGCTGGCGCCTGCCTATAACGAAGAAGCCACCTGCGTCGAATCGGTCAAATCCTTATTGACGCTGAAATATCCCAATTACGAAATCCTCCTCATCAACGACGGTTCGAAGGACGCCACCCTTGCCCGTTTGACGGAAGCCTTCCAACTGGTTCCCGCCGCCCGCGCACCGACGGCGGAATTGCCCACGGCGCCGGTTCGAGGCGTCTATCATAGCCGCCGTCATCCGAACCTATGGATCATCGACAAGCAGAACGGCGGCAAGGCGGATACGCTAAACGCAGGCATCAATTTCTGCCGCACGCCGATCTTTTGCGCTATGGACGCCGATAGCCTTTTGGAACAAGACGCCCTCGCCCGCATCGTCCGGCCTTTTCTTGAAGACGAGAAAACCGTAGCGGCGGGCGGCGTCATCCGCATCGCTAACGGCTGCAATGTACGCGCCGGGATGCTATCCCAAGTCCGCTTGCCCCAAAATTGGCTGGCGAAGTTCCAGGTGCTGGAATATCTCCGCGCATTTCTCGCAGGGCGCATGGGATGGGAATCCCTGAATGCCACCTTCATCATCTCTGGCGCCTTCGGCCTCTTCCGCCGCTCCATCGTCGTCGAGGCGGGCGGATACGCCACCGCGCGCACCGCCTTCGAAACCGTCGGCGAAGACATCGAACTCGTCGTCCGCCTTCACCGCTATTGCCGGGAGCGCAAAATCCCCTATCGCATCGCCTACGTTCCTGACCCCGTCGCCTGGACGGAATGTCCGGAATCATTGAAAATTCTGGGACGACAGCGCAACCGCTGGCAGCGCGGATTGATGGAAGTCATGTTTCACCACCGCCGGATGCTGTTCAATCCCCGCTATGGACGAATCGGCCTTCTCGCTTTTCCCTATTATTTCTTCTTGGAAGGTTTGGGGCCGGTCATTGAATTTATGGGGTATATTTCCTTTTTGATTACGCTGATTATCGGCGCTGCATCGCCCTATTATATCGCTGGCTTTATATCCGTCGCCTTCGTTTTTGGCGTCGCGCTCTCCTTCGCCGCCGTCGGACTAGAGGAATTGTCTTTCCGCCGCTATCCGAATTTCCAAGACCTGCTTCAATTGTTTTTTCTTTCCATCGTCGAAATTCTGGGATACCGTCAAATCAATTCCTATTGGCGCATGAAAGGCTTCTTTTCCTTTCTTTCCCGCAAAAAAGGATGGGGTAAAATGGAGCGCAAAGGCTTTGGATCGGAGAAGAATAAATGACGCCGCTATTTCTTTTATGGTTTCTATCCGCCGTTCCGTCATCCAACTTGCTCCAACAGGCGGCCTCGGCGCTGGAACGCAACGATTACTCTGCCGCCATCGAATCCTATCGATCCTATTTGGCGTACGATCCGCAATCCTATGAAGCCCGCTACGGATTGGCCCGCGCGCTCTCTTTTTCCGGCCAATGGGAACAAGCCATTTCTGTCTATACGGATATTCTCGCCGATCATCCCGGCGATCCCGATGTTTTCCTGGGAAGAGGCCGCGCTTACGCCTGGAACAAGAATTACGAACAAGCCCAGCAGGATTTGTTCTTCGTAACCGCCCATTTTCCCCACTACGGCGACGCCTGGTCGGCTCTTGGGGACGTTTACTTATGGTCGAACCAAGCGCCAGCGGCGGCGGACGCTTACGGGAAATGGATCGAACTCGCTCCCAACGATCCCGCTCCTTATCTCGCGCGCGCCAAGGCTAACCTCAACGCGCAACGCTTCGAAGCAGTGAACGCCGATCTGCAAACGGCGAGAGAAAAAGGCGCTAAGGAAAGCGATATCGAACCACTGCTTCCTCCAAAATCCGAACCGATTCCTCCATCGAAACTGGAATCCATACTCCCATCCGAGCCATCGCCCCAAAAATTTCTCTGGGAAGCCTCGCTCTTTTATTCCTACAATGCTCTCTCCTCCGGTTTGCCCGGCTGGCATCGCTACGGCGCTTCCGTCAAACGAAAATTTTCTAACGGCGTTTTGGGAATCGAAGGATTCCAAGCCCAACGTTTTTCCGAAATCGACGAAGGCGCCGCCATCGACGGCTACCTCGATCTATGGCGGGAAGCTTACGGCAACCTTCGCCTGCAAATCGTTCCCGGCGCCGATTTCATGCCCCAAACCGACGCGCTGCTGGAGTTGTATCAAGACGTCGGCGGCGGTTGGGAAATTTCCGGCAATTATCGACTTATGGATTATTCCAACGACGATATCAATATCTACGGCTTTTCCATTGGAAAATATCTGGACGATTGGTACATTCGAGGCCGCTTAAATTTTACGCCGAAAAGAGACAATGTTTTTGTCTCCGGCGCTCTATCACTACGCCGATATTTCGGCGAAGACAATTTCCTCGAACTCGGCGGCGGATTGGGCGAGGAAATCGTTACTCTCGGCGCCGGTCCTCTCATCGAAGGCCGCAAAACGAAATCGATCTCTCTCAAAGGTCAAAAGTATTTCCTGCCCCATTGGGGCGTTGCTCTCATTTATGAATTCTACGAAATCGACCGCGCATGGAATTACCACAGCGTCTCAGTAGAAATATTGACTCGCTGGTAAATCAGGTTATGTCTTCTCGGTTGGGTGGCAAGGGCAAAAGTTATTTTTGCCCTTGATTAAAACGGCAGGCCGGCTCATCAGGAGATTCGCCCTCCCATAATTTACCTTCGAACAAGAAGGGAGGGCGAGACTCCTGCCGAGCCGAGAATCCTTAATCCTTTTTCTTTATGCCATCGCCGAATTCCTCGGCAAGGCGGCTCATAACGAGCAAAGCGATAAAAAAAATGAACCTAACAATCCAAAACAGCGACTAGGAGAGAGGTGGGCTACGCTTCGCTTTGAGCCCACCCTACATAACTATATAACTATGCGAGGTGAACCATGAAACGCCGTCAATTTTTAACCGCCGCTTCCGCGCTGATGGCTGGCGCCGCCATTCCAATCCCAGCGCGAGCCGAAACCAGCGAACAAATAACTGCCAGCCATATTCCCCCTCTCAAAGGCTTCAACCTTCTTGAAAAATTCACCCTGCGCGGCAATAAGCCTTACATTGAACGCGATTTCGAGTGGATGGCCCAATGGGGCTTCAACTTCGTCCGTTTGCCTATGGATTACAGATGTTGGACCGACAGCGCCGATCCTAAGAAATTGGACGAGAAAGTACTCAAGGAAATCGACCAGGTTGTCGAATGGGGAAAACAATACAAAATCCATATCAACCTCAATCTCCATCGCGCCCCCGGCTATTGCGTCAATCCGCCGGAAGAGCCGCTCGATCTTTGGACATCCG
>JBFMBP010000154.1 GCA_040755155.1 Candidatus Omnitrophota bacterium
TCTTCCATGGCATTGGTTTCCTTCCAAGTCATTGAACCAACTCCCTTCTTCTCGTTGGTTCTTAGTATCGACTTGTGTAAACCATCTGCCCGGTCTATTTTGTAAAGGATGTGCCCGGTTCATACACTCCTAACCTCCCCCAGGCTTGGGGGAGGAATAATGGAGTTTTGCAAGAGGCTCTATGGAAAAAACATCCGGCTTAAAAAGATTGATCGAATGCCTGCCATAAGCAAATAGTACTAAATTCCAGAAGAGAAGATTTTTTCTGGAATGGCTCTCTGCGCATTAACAAATCGAAAAAAGAGGTTATCCTAATTACGCTTCCGTCTTTCGTAATCGTAGCCGCAATATTTTTCTTTAGAAAAACCTCACGCTGGAGGGGTGGCCGAGTAGGCTGAAGGCACCGGTTTGCTAAACCGGCATACTGGAAACGGTATCGTGGGTTCGAATCCCACCCCCTCCGCCAGTTGTAATTTTGGTTCCCCCCTGCTAAAACTCGCTAAATAATTTAAAACGCAAAATCGTATTCTTACTCTTCCAAAATCATTTTCATTCCGATATTTTATAGATAGTGGCGGGTTTCGTTTTGCCGCTTTACGGCGAAAGAATTTTGGATTGGATAGCGGCAAAAATCATTTTTGCAAAAAAACCCGAAAAAATATCGGCTTGAACTTTCCATTTTATTCGAATCAAGCGAGATAAATATCATGAACGCCGCATCTCAACCAACAGAATGCTGCCCCCCATTCAATCCAACGCTTTGGGACGATAAAACCTTTGAATGGAACAATAAAAAATTCGTCAAGGATAAAGTGTTCACGCTTTTCTATATTCCGATCAATTTCGGTTCGGTCATGAAAAGACTTGACGAGAAAGTGAGAAAAGCCAACGCAATTATAGAGGACGGGCTTGGCCTTTCCGATCACACTTCAAAATGGAATATGGATGTTTATGTCGCCGTGGATAAAGAAGTTCCCGGCCTAAAAAATACAACGCTTTCGGGAAAGTTTTTGAGCAAAGTTTACGAGGGAGATTTCAAGGAAACCGGGAACTGGTGCAAGGATTTTGAAGCCTTCACAAAAAGTAAAAATCTTGAAGTCAAAAAGTGGTACATGTGGTATACGACTTGTCCGAAATGCGCCAAAAAATACGGCAAGAATTACGTCGCGATTATGGGTCAAGTTGAATAAAATAATTTCACGCCAAAAAAACTTGAAATCGTTCTGGCCGCTTCCGCTTCAAAGCCAGGCGGCGGAAAAGAGATACGAGAAAAATCCCGCCGCCGAAAATCTCTTTCTTTCACTTTGATTATTTCCAAATTTCAAAACGTTGATCCTACCAAGACGAGACGAAAAAGCCTAATCTAGTCTCAACCGTTTATCTCTACGAAAAAGTTATGCGCAATGGGGGAATTGAAACCGATAAAAATCGTTAATGCCTTGCGAACGGCGTTCAAAAACCGTCCCTGGTTGATTGCTTTTACGGCGTTGGGAGGAATGGAAATCCTGGTTCTGCTTTGGGGCCTATTGACGAATCATGGATTTGGGCGCCGTTATCTACTGCTCGCCGCCTCGACGACCTTCATTCTCGCGGCGATCGCGGGCGGAGCGTTGTCGATCCTCTATGGCCGGTTGATTGCATTAGCCTTGGTCTTTTGCTGGCTGGGAGACTACGCCGGTTCTTATATTTTCTTACTTAGCATCGCCTCCTTTCTCGCCGCCCATCTCGCTTTGATCGCCGCCTTCTTCCTTCACGGCGTCGAACGCCAACGTCTATTCAAAGCCTTAGCCGTTTTCGTTCCAATCAGCGTCGGGATTTTCTTATGGCTGAATCCCTATCTGACGGAGGTGTTTTATTATCCCGTCATCGCCTATATAGTCGTAATTACGATTATGGCGTCCTGCGCCTTCGGCGCCCGGCCTTCTCCTGTCGCCGCAATTCTCGTTTGGGGCGCTTGCCTGTTTTATATATCCGATATCTTCGTCGCCCGCGCCCGTTTCGTCAGTCCCGGCGTCGTCAATTCCATCGGCTGCTATCCGCTCTACTACTCTGCCTGCTTCCTCTTCGCCATAAGTCCCGCCGCATGTCGAAATCAAGACCCCACGATATCCGAACCTTGATCGACGATAGCTGCGGATCTTCCACGAAGTTTTTCGTCATGCAAATCGATGGAAGAGTTTACAAGTTTTTTTCCCGTTTGTTATCATAAGGAAGAATGGCCGATCTCATCAGGCGTTGTGACTCCGCTCCAAATCGCAAATAAGGAATGGCTGCGCGATGCGTCATTCGTTTTGGTCCTTTAAAGGAATCGCAGGAACAATTTGCGCCGTCGCGGCGGCGGCGATTGTTTTCGCGGGATATCAAGCCCATCAAAAAGCCAGATATATAACTTTGTTTGACGGCCCATATCAAATTTGCCCCCGCGAGACGCCTCATTATTATCCCTCCCTCGATTACAACTTTTCCGAATATGGGGAAGAAGAGGCCGAACCCTGGGGACAAAAGGAGGGAAGGATTGAAGGCGCAACGCCGGCGACGACGCCCTCGAAAGCCGAATCCGCCCAGGCTTTGCAATTGCGATTGCCCACGGTATACCGGGACCGGCGCCCCTATCGATCGCTTCAGATTCTTTGTCCGGAAGACGGCGCCTATTATCCCCCCAATCTTTGCGAACCATTTATCAAGTGGGAAGATCCGGCTAACAATTTTTGGTTGATCGAAATCGAATTCGGCGAAAAGCCGGAAAAACTGTCGTTTCTCTGCAGGGAAAAACAATGGCGTTTCCCATCCGCCCTTTGGAAGAGCTTGCGCAATGACGCCGTAGATCGAGACGCTCGCCTTCAAATCAAGGGGATCCGCATCGGCGCCGACGGGAAAAGAACGGAAACTATCCAAGCCTCCAAAACCGTGCGCTTTCGCATCGCCCAAGAGCCGGCGGACAATTTTATCGTTTATCGCGTCGTCGTTCCCCCTTTCAGTTCCAAAAAAACGCCCGATATTAGAATCCGCGATATTCGAACGGATCGAGAAGAATGCCTTCTCTCTGCTCATCGGCAGTATTGCATCAACTGCCATACCTTTTCCGATAAGCAAGGAAACCGGGGAAAACTGGGATTGCAAATCCGCAGTTTAAGCGGCGCGAATCAAAGCGGGAAAACGCCGGATTTGCGCATGTATTTGGCCATATTCGATATGGATGAGAAACTAGGCTTCAAAGCGCAACTGCCCTTCGTAGTGCAAATGTCCACCTTCATGGCCTGGTCTCCCGGCGGCGATAAGCTGGCTTATTCCGCCAATCAAAAATTGGCGACGCTCAGTCCCGTCACCTTCGAAACGCAGCACGCCAGTACGGTTACGTCGGACATCGCCATCTACGATCTTTCTCAAAGCGTTACTTATTTGCTGCCGGAAGCGTCTGATCCCGACTGGTTGGAGAATTATCCTTGCTGGTCGCCCGATGGACGCAAGTTCGTCTTCGCTCGCGCCCCGACGGGACAGCATCCCGCCACGCTGCGGTACGATCTGTTCGCCATTCGGGAAGAAGAGGGAGAACATAAGGCGAGTCCTATTGCGGGCGCTTCGAACAATGGACATAGCAATTATTTTCCCCGTTTTTCTCCCAATGGAAAATGGATGTCGTTTTGCCAATGCGACGGCGGCGATTTGATCCGCTCTTCCAGCGATATTTATATCTTAGACGGCGAGTTGAACGGCCCGCCCCGGCGGTTGGAATTCAACACGGAAAACTCCGCCGATTCCTGGCACAGTTGGAGTTCCAACAGCCGCTGGCTCGTCTTCGTCTCCAAACGGCGGGATGGAGCGTTCGCTTCCCTCTATTTAAGCCGCATCGGCGACGAAGGCCGCGCCTCTCCCGCCATTCCCTTGCCGATAGAGAATGAACCGCTAGCCAGTTACAACATTCCCGAATTCATCGCCAACGCGCCTGCTGCGCAGGAAAATGAACTATATGGCGCCATACGGGTGGAACAACCGCCGCGCGTCATCCGTGAAATCGACGGACGCAGCGCTGCGCCTATCGTCCACCCCTAAAGATTAGGATATTCGTTCATGAAGGATTCTATTCTTCGTTCAGGACTAGCGGTTTTCGCGGCGGCGTTCGTCGTTCTCGCCGCCGTCTATTCGCCTCTTCTTCATTCCAACGTTGGTTTGGCGGACAGCATCCTTAGCGCTCCGCCGGTTTCTTATGCGGGAGATATCCCCCTGATTCTATCCCGCGATTTTACGGCGTATACGGACGGCCAATACCGGCCGTTGAGTTACATTTTATTAGCGGCGGCGCGCACTTTCATCTCAGCGGACAATATTCTTTTCTGGCGCCTATGGATGCTGGGATTCCACGCCCTAAACGCCGCGCTCGTCTTCTCCATCGTCCGCCTTTTTTCCGAATGCGCTCTCGTCTCCCTTTTCGCCGCCGCCGCATTCGCCCTTCATCCTCTTTGTACGGCAGTCGTCAATGATATCGATCAATTTCACATTTTGCTTGGATTGACATTTACATTGCTTTCGATGAATTCGTATTTCTCCTTTCATCGCCAGGGAAAACGATGGCAATACGCTTACTCCATTCTCTTTTTTCTATTGTCGCTATTCACGGCGCGGTTGAGCGGGGGGCTGGGACTTTTTCTCTTGCTTTACGAAATTCTCTACGAACGGACTTCGGCGAAGCGAGCTTTGGCGCGAGCATTCGTCTTTCTGCTCCTGCCATTTTTTTTTCTTCCCTTATGGAGCGCTTTTCGTCCCAATCCCAATTACTATCGATACGCTACGACGCTATCCCCGGATACTTTCCTCTACAGTTTCATCTCGGTGATGGGAGCGACGGGGGATTATCTCGGCGGATTATTGTTTTCCTGGGGCTATCCTTCCATCCTCTACGAAAAAGCGGCGCAGATTTTTTCTCCCGCCCACAGCCGTTTTCTATTCTGGGCGTTGTTCGATCTTGCTTTTTTATTATCGGTCTTCTTTGCCATAATCAAAAAGCATTGGGCAGCGATAGGCTTGCTGGCTTCATTCGCCGCCATGCTGCCTTACAGTTCCATCGCTCTCAATCCCGTCCTCGATTACGTGGCCTGGCCTTATCTCTATTTCCCCATGTTCGGCGCCGCTTTTTTTATGGGAGGAATGCTTGAATCTTGCCGCCGCATGACCAATCCCTATTATAAAATCGCCGGACAAATCTTCCTCGCCGCCATCCTGATCTTTTGGGGTGTGTTGGCGATGCGGATAAACTATCAAAGCCGTTCGCCGGTTTCTTATTGGTCTTGCGCCCTAAAACAAAATCCCGCCAGCCCCTCCGCCGCCTTGAAGTTGGGCGAGGCCTATCTCCGCGAAGGCGACGAATCCAACGCCTTGCGCGTATTCTTTTCTCCCGGAGTAAGAGAGATAAACGAACCCTGCCTGATGATGGCCCGCCATTATCTGCAAGAGGGCGACGCCTTCGCCGCCTCGATCCACTTGCGCTATGGAATGCAGGATAACGCGCCGGGGCTGATTTACGAAAAATACTGCCGCGTCAGCGGCGAACTCATGTTGGCGATCGACGCATTGGATCATGCGGAGGACAATTTCGGCAAAATCGTCATGGTCAATCCCTTCGACGCGGACGCCATGATCCATCTGGCCCGGATTTGGCATCGCAAGGGCCGCGCCGCCGCCGCTCGCCGCATGGTCGAACAAGTCCGCTCCCTTGCGCCCAGCGATCCCGCCATTTCTATGGCCGAAAACGATTTCGCCGAGGAAGAGAAACAGT
The DNA here is from genome assembly GCA_040755155.1 of Candidatus Omnitrophota bacterium. Taxonomy (NCBI): domain Bacteria; kingdom Pseudomonadati; phylum Candidatus Omnitrophota; species Candidatus Omnitrophota bacterium. Next base: position 5,771 of record JBFMBP010000154.1, read on the forward strand.
GGGAGGACAATCCTCAACTAATCGCCGTAACGCCTCCCGATCCGGAATGGCTGCAATACCTTCTCAACCAGGAACTGACCCCGGGGATCATGCAAAAAATCATCGAATTGAGTTCGAAAGCGGACGAGAACGACGCCGTCATTCATATGGAAGCCATTATCGCCTTTTTGGAAAGCGGCCATCCCCAAGAAGCGGCCGCCAAAGCCATAAACGTTATGCGGCGTTTATCGGGCAACGCTTACGCCTGCTCCATCTCCTGCCGCGCTCTGGCGATGGCGGGGAAATCCGATCTGGCCGTCAAAGCGGGACTGCAAGCGATCGCGATCGATATCAATAACAAAATGGCGTGGGAAAGCCTGGCTGTAGCCTACGCCCTTCAGGATAAACCCGGCGAAATGGCGGAAAAATTTCTGGAAGCCCTCTCGCGCCGCCCGGAAATCGCATTCGTCTTCTATTACAATTTGGGATTGGAAAAAAGACGCAAGAACCTTGATCCGGAAGCCGTGGAATTATTCAAAAAATCCTTGCAGGCGAAGCCGAATCAATACGACGCCCAATTGGCGCTGGGCGAAGCGCTCTTCGATCTGGGACAAACGGACGCATCGATCGACGCCTTTCGCAAGGCTATAGCGCTAAAGCCCGGCATGGATGCGCCTCACGGAAAACTGGGCGGAGCGCTCTTAAGTCAGGACAAGATTTCCGAAGCGCAGGCGGAACTGCGCGCCGCCATCCAACTCGAACCGAACATCGCTCTCTATCACAACAACCTCGGCGTCTGTTTGGCCAAACAAATCCTCGAAGAGGAAGCGATGAAAGAATATCGCCGCGCCATCGAATTGGATCCCCATTTGGATAAAGCCCATTTCAACCTGGCCAATTCATTGCTCCGCGAAAATCGGATTGATGAAGCTATCGCCGAATTCCGCAAAACGCTTGAAGCCGCGCCGGATCATCCCTACGCCCATTTCAACTTGGGACATATTCTCTACCGCAAGGGAGAGATCGAGGATTCCATCCATGAATTGCGCGAACAGATTCAACGCCATCCCCAATTCGCAGAAGCCTACTCCTTCCTGATTGCGATTTATTTCAATCGGAGAGAGTATGGATTGGCTTGGGATGCAGCGAAACAGGCCAATAACGCCGGAGTTCCCCTCGATCCTAAGATATTGGACGCGCTAAAAAAAGTCTCGCCGCCGGAAGATAGAAATGCGGATGATTTTTTCCGCTAACGCCCCCCTCAAGGCATCTTTTTCTTCCAATATTGAATGAAGATCAGCAAATCGCGTTGATCGACGACGCCGTCGCCGTTTAAATCGGGATTGAACGTCATAGGAGGGGTCGTCGGAGTTGGAGTGAGAACGGGCGTTCCAGGCGCAGTCGGCGTGGGGGGCGGAAGCGTGGGCGTCGCTTGCGGCGTGGGGGTAGGCAGAAAAAGAAACGGCGTCGGCGTAACCGTCGGCGTCGCGATCGAAGTCGGCGTCGGCCTCGGTCCCAGAATGGATCGGGCAATGGCCACCGTTCCCGTGGCGGAAACCACCGCCATGCCGACGCCGCCGTCGGTGAAAAAGAATCCCGGACGCTCTAGGCGCGGCGACGAATAAGTAAACACTTTGTTGATTCGCCCATACGTGGGATCGTCCGTTCGTTGAAACGCGATTACGCCGTCGCTTCGCGTATAAAGCAGTTCGTCAATCCCATCGCCGTTCAGGTCGTAGGGGAAAATATCGCTGCCCAGATAATCGGCGGAAAGACGAATCTGAGAGACAATAGCATCGCCCGTCAGCGTTCCGTAGATCGTATGAAACCAATACGTCGGATCCACTTCTCCCGTATCGGAAATGACGACGAACTCCCGCAAACCTGGCGTTTGGACGAAAGAGGCAAAGGCTTGGCGCCAATCGCCCTCCAAAGCGATTTTCTGGCGGATGGGATAAGAAGCGTCGCCCGTGCCGAAGAGGATGTAGGGATCGGAATTGGGCGAAGTGCCTCCGCGCGATAAATAGGCTAATAAATCGTCGTATCCGTCTTGGTTGACATCGCCGGCGGCCAGCAAATTCCGCCCTAGAGAAATCGATTTTACGGGGGGAGAAAAAGAGCCGTCCCCATTGCCAGTCAACAAATTAGGCTCGCCCCCCGCCATTATGTCGATGAATTGATCTCCATTAGCGTCTAGCAACGCAACCGTTGCGGCGCTGGCGGGAATTTGGGAAGCAACGAGAGTTTGGCTAAATCCGCCGGAAGCATTCGCGAGAAATACGGTTATGTCCGTCAAGATAAATGGCGGGGGGTACGGGGAGGCGATGATGAAATCCATGCGTCCATCCCGGTTGAAATCCGCCATGCGCGCTTTCTGGGGACGATCGCAATCGTAAGTAAGCGTCCGGTCGAAACCGGCGTAGCCGTCGGAATAACGAAGGATGATTTGATTGTCCTCTTCTGACAATAGCAGGATGTCTTCCAACCCGTCTCCATCCATATCCATGACTTCCATGCCGCTTATATAGGCTTCGACCGTAAACCGGGATTTTTCGGCGAAAAGATCGTCTTCGATGGGATTGATCATAGAAGCCGGAGTCTCCAGCAGAGAGGCTGGGCTGACGCGCATCCCCCATGCGATGAAAGTTCCTTTATTTCCCGGAACCAAATCCATGACTTGCAGCGTCCAATCGCCTTTGGGGGATCCGTTAAACAGCGGAGCGAACGGCATAGCGGAGGGAGTAATCGTTTCGTAAACGGGCGAAAATAGAGATTGGGCGGAGGGAATGCGATTATGCAGTACTACATATTCTCCCGCCGGATTGGTTAATGCAATCATCAAATCTTCCACGGCGGGGTGATCGATGCGGACGGCGATTTCCAAACTCTCCAAATCGGCATCGCCGGAAATGCGGATGACGCTGGATATCCCTGTAAAATCATTGTCGGGAATCGCCGCGTTGACTTGAATTTCGGCGACGGCGGTAGGCGTTTCCGAGGTTTGAGCCAAAGACGGCGGCGCGGCGAATAGCGCCAACGCCATTAGCGCCGCCCCGCAAAAAAAACAGAAATCAGCCGCGTATTCCCTCGCCCTTTGGGAGAGGGTTAGGGTGAGGGGCGCCGCGTTTGCGGCTGCGGGGCGCGGGTTTGCTTTTGGGCGCTGGCAATTCCCTATCGATCGTTTCCATTCCCGCTTGTTCGTAGGCCATAATTTTGTCACGATAGATCGCCGCCTTTTCAAATTCCAAATTCTTCGCCGCTTCCACCATGCGGCGCTTCAATTCCGCGATAGCCTCTTTCTGCGTTTTTCCTTTGAGTTCGACCGCATCGGAAAGGCTGTAAAGCAGTTCCTCCGATTCCCGTTTCTTCGCCGACCGGGCGTCCAAAATGCTTCGTACAGATTTTTGTATGGTTTTAGGAATAATCCCATGCTTTTCGTTATAGTCAAGTTGAATCCGGCGGCGGCGTTCCATCTCCGCCAAGGCGCGCTTCATGGACTGGGTTTCCTTGTCGGCGTACATGACCACTTCCCCCGCCACATTGCGCGCCGCGCGCCCGCAGGTTTGAATCAGTGAACGCTCGTCGCGCAGAAAGCCTTCCTTATCCGCGTCGAGAATCGCCACCAGCGACACTTCGGGCAAGTCCAATCCCTCACGCAAAAGATTAATGCCAACGATAACGTCGAACTCTCCGGATCGCAGCCCTTCCAAAATTTCCGCCCGCTCCAACGTCTCCACTTGAAAATGGAGATAGCGCACTTTGATGTTCAATTCCATCATATAATTCGACAAATCTTCCGCCATGCGCTTCGTCAGCGTCGTTACCAGACAGCGTTCGCCCCGCTCCACGCGTTCGCGGATGCGTCCGATCAGGTCGTCCACCTGGCCGGTAGCGGGACGAACGGTTACTTTCGGATCCACCAATCCTGTCGGACGAATCAATTGCTCGGCAAGGGCTTCGCTGTTTTTTAACTCCAATTCCGCCGGAGTAGCCGAGACGAATACCGCTTGGTTGACGGAAGACCAGAATTCATCGAATGAAAGCGGGCGGTTGTCCAACGCCGACGGCAAGCGGAAGCCGTAGTCCACCAAAGTTTGCTTGCGGCTGCGGTCTCCGCCCGACATGCCGCGAACCTGCGGCAGCATGATATGCGATTCGTCCACAATCATGAAATAATCGTCAGGGAAATAATCGATCAGCGTATGGGGCGGCTCTCCCGGCGAACGATTGTCGAGATGGCGCGAGTAATTTTCGATGCCCTGGCAGAATCCCGTCTCCCGCAGCATCTCCAAATCGTACATGGTGCGTTGCTCCAAACGTTGGGCTTCCAACAATTTCCCCTCCTGGCGCAGCGATTGCAGCCGTTCGCGCAATTCGACATGGATCGCCGCGATAGCTGCCTCCAGCCGTTCCGGCGCGGTAACGTAATGCTTGGCGGGATAGATCGTGATGCGCCCCAATTCGCCGAGTACTTCGCCGGTAATGGCGTTGATTTCCAGAATGCGGTCCACATCGTCTCCCCACAATTCGATGCGGATGGGATGATCGCCGTAGCCGGGGAAAATCTCCACCACGTCGCCGCGTACGCGAAAGGTCCCGCGATGAAAATCCACGTCGTTGCGGCCGTACTGCAAGCCGACGAAGCGCCGCAGCAATTTTTGCCGGGAGATCGTTTCTCCCACGGCGATCGGCGCCACCATCTCGCGGTATTCTTCCGGCGAACCCAGGCCGTAGATGCACGAAACGGAGGCAACAATAACCACGTCGCGCCGCTCCATTAAGTTAGTGGTCGCTTCCAGACGCAGGCGCTCGATCTCTTCGTTAACGCTGGTATCCTTTTCGATAAAGATATCCTTGGAAGGGATATAGGCTTCCGGCTGGTAGAAATCGTAGTAGGAAACGAAATAAGAAACGGCGTTATGGGGAAAAAATTCCTTGAATTCGCTGTATAATTGCGCCGCCAACACTTTGTTATGCGAAATAACGAGCGTTGGCCGGTTCATGCGGGCGATGACGTTGGCCATAGTGAACGTCTTGCCGCTGCCGGTTACGCCGACGAGAGTCTGGAATTTCTTCCGGCTTTCCAATCCTGCGATCAGTTTTTCGATGGCTTGCGGCTGATCTCCGGTAGGTTGATAATCGGCCACCAGTTGAAAGGGAATCTGTTTGACGCCCAAAGCCTCGCGCCGCTCGGCGCTCTCGTTCATGGCGATTATTTTCTTGATATTCGAAACCATCGAAGACCGCCCGCTGGATTGGATTAGGATTCGTTTCTCCTATTGTAGCGAGGATTTAGGGGAACGCAAAATGGGCTGCGGATTCAATCGAGATTAAGATAATTACGACGGTTCGTTCTCAGAAAGATATAAAAAAACGGATGAGCCGGATAGAATGGGAACTATCTCTTGACTCATCCTGTTGTAGGAGAAAAGGAGAACGAAAAGACTTTTTGGGGTAAAGATACTTTCGTTCCTGATATCTGTTATTCCAATATATCGCATAATTTTCAAAATGAACGGAGTTTTTTTTGATTTTTCAGCGTCCTAATAGATCATCTTATATTAACTCATTGATATCCAATAAGTTAATCAATAAAACTTCTTCCCTTTATTTATTCCATACGCCGTAAATTCATTTTACCCTTCATGGAATAACAAGATGGTTGCAATTGCCAATAACCCTTTTTCCGGCGGGAAAAGAACGTGTTCCGTGCGCGTGGCTTTCACGCTGACCTCGTTTTCGGTTACGCCCAGAACTGGGGCAAGGCTGCGGCGGATTTTCTTGATATGCGGCGCCATTTTGGGAAAATCGGCCACGATCGTACAATCCACATTGCCCACGCTATATCCGGCGTCGTGCGCCAGCGTCATAACGGCGCGCAGCATTTCCAGGCTATTGGCGTCTTTGAAACGGGGATCGGTATCGGGAAAATGCAGCCCAATGTCGCCCAAGGCCAAGGCGCCCAAGACGGCGTCGATAATGGCATGGGTAAGCGCGTCGGCGTCGGAATGGCCCAATAAACCCTGCTCATGGGGAATTTCTACGCCGCCGAGAACTAACCGCCGTCCATCTTGCCAAGCATGTAAATCGAAGCCATAACCGATTCGGTAAGGATTTTTCATTTTTTTATTCTCCCTGACATTGTTTGCATCTAAAAAAGGAGCCTCTTGAACGGGTGGCAAGGGCAAAGTCGTTTTTGCCCTTGAATAATGTTGTATTAATTCAACGGTAGAAAAAATTTCTCTCACATAATCAAGGGCAAATAAAACCTTGCCCTTGCCACCCGACCCACCCAACAGTTCTGAAACTCAAAAGGCGAGTAGAACGCATTTCGTAACTCATTGAATTTCTTTTACTAACCACTCGTCACTCGTCACTATTTTCAGAATTACCAATCTACAACCGATCCGTCATCGGCGTCGTAGGTTTCTGGATTTTCCCAATTATGGCCGATTTTATCCGCCAATGCCTCTTCGTCCAACTCAATGCCCAAACCAGGGCCGGTAGGTAAGGCGACGTATCCATTTTCGATTTTAAACGGCTGCTTGATATAACCCTCGCCCAGCGATGCTTGCTCCTGGCAGAGGAAATTGGGAATCGACGCCGCGAGTTGCAGTCCCGCCGCCAGCGAGATAGGGCCAAGTGGATTATGCGGCGCAATAGCGGCGTAGTACGCTTCCGCCATGCCCGCAATCAACCGCGCTTCGGTTATTCCACCCGCGTGGCATAGATCGGGTTGAAGAATGCTGGCCGCGCCCTTCTCCAAAATCTCGCGGAATCCCCATTTGGTGAAGATCCGCTCTCCCGTGGCGATGGGAAGATGCGTCTCGCGAGCGATTTCCGCCATGACGTCCACGTTCTGGCATTGGACAGGTTCCTCAATGAACATCGGCTGATAGGGTTCCAGCGCTTTGATGAGCAGCTTGGCCGTTTGCGGCGAGATGGCGCCGTGAAAATCGATGGCGATGTCAATGTCCTGCCCCGCCGCTTCCCGCAATTCGGCGAAGCGTTGCGCCGCCCGGTCGATGAAGCCTTTCGTCTCTACGATACGGGCTGGACGGTCATGAAAAACACCGGTTTTGAACGAGGTGAATCCCTTGTCGATTCCTTTCTTAATATCAATGTCAGTGCTGGCGCGTCCATAGACCTTCATACGCTCCCGCGTTGGTCCGCCCAAGAGTTCATAAACGGGAACGCCCAGCGCTTTGCCCTTGATATCCCATAACGCCTGATCGATGCCGCTGAGGGCGCTGGTTAAAATCGGCCCCCCTCGGTAAAACGCATGGCGGTAGATCGCCTGCCAATGATGAACTACGCGGCGCGGATCCTGCCCGACAAGATAAGGCGCAATCTCCTCGATCGCCGTCGCGCAAGTTTTGGCGCGTCCTTCCGTGATCGGCTCGCCTAAGCCGGTAATCCCGGCGTTGGTGTGAATTTTCAAAAACAGCCAGCGCGGGTGTACTAAAAACGTTTCCAACTTGGTGATTTTCAGCGCATCCTTCGCTTCCGCCCGGCGGGATGCGTCCAGCAAAACGCCCAACCCCGCCGCCGCTTTCATCGCTGATCGTCTGGATAATGTACTTTTTTTCATAGGATCACCTTTTGTTGCTAAATCGGATCGGGAACATTCAAGGGCAGAAACCACCTTGCCCTTGGATCCCGGCTAACTTGGCAAACTAATTGATATCTAAATTTCTATCCTTGCTTTCAATGGAATCATAGAACAAAACTACACAAAAGCATATTTGCATATCAGAGACCGAGTCATAATTTCTCCTTGAACTGATGAGTATCGATTTGCGGAGCGAGAGTAGGATTTTGTTGGATTGCAATTTAATCCGAAGTTCCCTCCCTCAAAAGTCATAAGTGTATAATACTCTAAGAGATAAGCCCAAATGGGAGGTTAATTACTGGGTACTAAAGCGCTACAAGGGAACGCGAAGCAAATCCAGCGCGCCTTGTTGCAGCGGATTGGGTTGAGTGATTTTCTCAAAAGCCGGTATCGACGGATCCTTGGATTGCAAGCGGTTGTTTAAAATGGTGGCGAGGTTTTTCAGCAAACTCTGAAAACATAGAACCGGCATCCCATCTTCCGTGATTTTCTTCCGAAGTGATATAGAAGAATGGCCGCATGGCAAAATCGCAAAACCGTTTCTATCTCGCATAGGAATCGATGATAATTTCAGAAGCTTGCGAGAACTGGGATTTATCAGGCGGCTCCTTGCCGATGCCTTAATCCCTCTTTAATTAAATCAGGCGTTTGCGCTTGATCTCCCAGACGTTGTACGGCGGCGAGGATGGCGCGTTGGGCTTCAAGCGGCTTGCATCCTAAAGCGATCAGCGCTTCTTCCGCCTCTATAATGTTTGCATTGCGAGGTCCGATTTTGCGAGTCTCCGTTCCCGCCGGAACCAGGAAAAGAGGATGGGATATTCCCTTAAGTTCGAAAAGCAGCCGGTCCGCTCTCTTCTTTCCTATTCCGGGAACCTGGCACAGCAGCGCCGCTTCCCCTTTTTGCACCGCTTCCGCCAATCGAGAGATGGGCAGATGGGATAGAATATCCAAGGCGACCTTCGCTCCGACGCCGCTTACGCCCATCAGGATTTGAAACGCTTCCCGTTCTTCTTCGGAAGCGAAGCCATAGAGCCGGATATCGTCTTCGCGAAAATAGAGATGAGTGAACAAGGTCGCCGGCTCGCCGGCGGAGGGGAGTTCGCGGTACGTGGAAAGTGGGATTAAAACGTGATATCCCACGCCGCCTATATCAATAGTAGCGGAATTTTCCCGCTTAGCCCTTAAGATGCCGGAAAGATAGGCGATCATCGCGTCGTCTCCGATTATCTTCTCAATTCTTGCAGCAATTGTAGAACGTCTTTGGAGTGAACATAGGTTAAGGCGGCCGCTAGCGCGTCGGCGGCGTGATCCGGTTCGGGAATATGGGACATGGAGAGAAGAATCTGCATCATTTTTTGCACCTGTTCTTTGCTCGCTCGCCCTTGGCCGGTAATGGCGGATTTGATTTCCGCAGGACTATATTCCGACATGGGCAAAGCGTGGCGGGCGCCGGCGACGATGACCGCTCCCCGCGCCTGGCCCATGCTCAAAGCAATGGAAACGTTTTTGCAGTAGATGAGTTTTTCGAAAACCATGCGATCCGGCTTATATTTTTCGATCAATTCTTCCACGCCGGTGAAAATAGTAAATAAACGTTCGGGGAAACTTTGGCGGGGATTGGTTTTGATGGCGCCGTAATCGACCATTTTGGCTTGGCGGCCTGCGGCGTCGATAACGCCAAATCCTACCGCCTGGAGGCCGGGATCGATGCCAAGGATGCGTTCGATTCGCTGCTTCGTCATGAAATCGTTGAATAAATCCAGCGCCGCCAGATTCGGAAACGCCAAGCTATCCGCATTCTTAATATTGCAGGAAGAAACAATGGGAGGGCGCGTTGCGTCGCGCCCTCTCCTAATTTTATTTAAACAAAAAAGAGGCGTTTTGAATAGATCAAGGCGGGAATGATCCCGTAAGATTACATTCTCTCGAAAACTTCGTCCGGGATGTCGAAATTGGCGTAAACGTTTTGAACGTCGTCGTTGTCTTCGATGGCTTCCATCAGTTTGAGCATGGTTTCCGCCGGTTTTCCCTCCAAAGCGACCGTGTTTTCCGGGACGCGGGTGAGCGTGGCGCTGGTGGGAGTATATCCTTTGCTTTCGAGGGCTTCCTTGACGATTTGCAACTCTTCGGGAGCGGTGAATATGATGCAAACGCCGTCGTCGAATTGAACGTCGTCCGCGCCGGCTTCGATGGCGGCTTCCATGATTTCTTCTTCGTTCAGATTCTCCCCTTCGAGCGTAATCTGCCCTTTCCGCTTGAACATCCAGGCGACGCTGCCCGATTCGCCCAGGTTTCCGCCGTATTTTCCGAACATGTGCCGGATTTCGGCGGTAACGCGGTTTTTGTTATCCGTCAATACGTTGATATACACCGCCACGCCGCCGGGACCATACCCTTCATAGGTCGCTTCTTCGTAGCTGACGCCGGGGAGTTCGCCCGTTCCTTTTTTAATCGCTTTGTCGATATTAGCGTTGGGCATATTGGCGCCCTTGGCGGCGTCCAGCGCCGTGCGCAGGCGTGGATTGGAACCGGGGTCTCCGCCTCCCAAGCGGGCGGCGATGGTGATTTCTTTGATGAGTTTCGTGAAAATTTTCCCCCGCTGGGCGTCGATCTTCGCTTTTTTGTGTTTGATCGTACTCCATTTAGAGTGACCTGACATCTTCTTGTTCCTTGTAATTCCGTTTGCTTGGATAAATTAAACTCAAGGGCCGGTAGCCCTTCCCCGATTGGCGGGCTAGTATATCTCAAACTTAACATTATACAACCATCAAATTTACCAGAATAGAGTCGTCCCTATTTCGCAACGCGAAAAAAATCGAATTTCATTCTCGAGGGCTTCGTTCTTAATGAATACCCCTAAAAATTATTCCAGAAGCATTGCATTGGCGTTGTTTCTTTTAACGATGGGCGTTTATCTCTGTCTATCGCCCGCCCATTTTCTTACGACTCCCGACGAGGAGATCAATCTCCGCACGACGCTTTCTCTAGTAGAGGGGAAATGGGGAGCCATTCCTCCCCTCGAAGGTTTTGCCTCCAAAAAGGGAGCGGATGGAAAAGAATACGCCCAATACGGTTTGGGGCTTCCACTCGCCGCCGCGCCCTGGGGACTCATCGGCAAGGCGTTTGACCCTGGCGCCGCCGATCGCAACCGGTTGGACGCCGTGCGAGAGGGGGAGAAGGCGGGAACGATTTTCTTGCGCTGGTGGATGACGGTTTTCACGATGCTGATTTCCTCCTCAACCGTCGTTTTGTTTAATTCCATTTTACGCCATTTAGGGTTGAACCTATCCCGTTCGATTTTCTTTACCCTGCTTTTAGCTTTTGGGACAATGGTTTGGCCGCATGGAAGGACGTTTTTTACGGAGCCGTTGACGGCTTTTTGTCTGATGGCGGCGATGGCATGTTTTCTTAAAAGCCGAAACGCTATCCGTACTACGGGTTGGATTTTTCTCGCAGGTCTTTTTTGGGCGTATGCGCTTTTCACTCGCCTGGATGCGCTCGTTACTCTGCCCGCAGCGTTTTGGCTTCTTTGCATAACGGTTGAAGACGGACGGATTCGTTTTCGTTTTTCTTTGATGCGAATAGCGTTTTTTTCCATTCCCTTCCTAGTCGCCGCCGCCGCCATCGCTGGATATAACGTTTCTCGTTTTGGGGCGATTCTATCGACGGGGTATGAAGACCAACCGGAAAAAGTCCGATTCATAACGCCTTTGCTTGTCGGATTGCACGGATTTTTATTGTCTCCGGGCCGGAGTTTATTCGTCTACTCTCCGCCTCTGATTTTCTCCGTTATTGGATTCGGCAAACTCTGGAAGCGCGACGCCTGGTTGTTCGGGGGAATCGCGCTGCTCTGCGCAGGATATTTAGGGGCCATGTCGAAATGGCAGAATTGGGCGGGCGGCTACGATTGGGGGCCGCGCCATATCTACCAGATAACACCTTTTCTGATGATCGCGGCGTCAATGGCTTTCTTGGACAAACCGCTTTTTAACACTTCTGGGAAGCGAATCGCCTGGATGTTGTTCCTCTTTTTCTCGGTTTTCGTTCAAATCCTCGGTTTAGCTGCGGATCCGATGATTGTCATTAAATCGGTGATCTATCCCTGGCCTGCGGCTTTGCATCCCTACATCATGCAATTTACGATTTATTTGCCGCATTTTTCCGCGCCGGTTCTGCATTGGTTTTGGTTAGTGAAGCATGGCCCCGATCTTCTGATATTCACCTTATCCCCCTCATTAAAGGCGGGCTTGTTAATCCCCGCCGTAGCGGCTGGATGGGGGATTTGGACTCTTGTCTCAAAGAATGCCGATGATTCAAGGGGATGAAATAGAGATGCGCGTTATTTGTTTCCGTTCCGTGTTTTTTTAACGATTAATGTCGTTTAGTATTGCGGGAATGGCTTCTCTAGTTTTTTCGATTTTTGTAATCGGTAGTCTTAAAACCTCATGTTACGCGCTCTGGGAGTGCGGACGTCTCGTCCGCAAGTTGGAGCAGCCTATCCAACGCAGCGCATAGGTTTTATTTTTCGTTGCGTTTTCGAATCGCGAAATCGCGAAATGGCTCGAATTCCACGAAAATTTTGAATCGCGGATATCGCGGATTCTTTGGGATTTCATGGATAAATCTTTCTCACAAAGCGATTCCTTACATCGAATGTGGTTCTTTTCTTTTTTTCGCGTTTTTCTTTTTTTTTCGTGGTTTCGTGATTCAAACGACGAGGAAAAGAGATTCTTTTAATTTTCTCTAGCGTGTAACAAGAGTTAAAACATTGAATTCTGAAATGTGGAATAAGATTCGCTTAATAGAAAAAGAAGGATTTCAATCATTTTAAAGAGATATCAAGAATATGAATTCTTTTTAAATCCAAGACGCTTGTTAATAGGAATGGTAAAATCCTCGTAAGTGTTTTAGTAGGAAGATGTTGCGTTGATTTACTTCCTGATGGCCAGAGAAAAAAACGATTGGATTTCGGCGGGTCGATTCACTCATTGTATTGGGGGATTTGATCTGATTAAGAATAATATTTGGGTGAAATCACCCACATAAGACAGGAGGAAAGAATATGATGAAAAAAAATCTATTGATGAGTATCGGAGCATTGTTGGGAATGTGGATTGCGGCCGTAACTTCAAGCTGGCCGATCGAGGTCTCAAAAGAATACGCCGGCTCTGAAAAATGTTCCGTTTGTCATTTTAAAATCTACGATAAATGGAAAACAACCCTTCATTCGGGAATATACTTGCCACCGGTTCCCGAAAATGTTATTTCGAATTTCAGCGGGGATGTCACTCTGTCCGATTCGGGAAAGGGGATTCCTGCGACAATTTTCACTCTGGACAACAATGGAGGCAACGGTCCTTTCACGGTTACCGTTAAGGGGCAAAAATTCACTGTCGATCGCGTCCACGGAGGGAAGCCCATAGCTGAGAATGAAGATCCAAATTCACCCAATACGCCAGGAAAAGCGAAATATATTGGAAAACAACGTTATCAAACGAAAATCGGCAATAATTATGTGATTCTACCATTGCAATGGAATCCAATTCCCGACCTGGATGGCAAAAGCAGCGGATGGGTATCCTACAATCTTCAAGATTGGGTAGACCAACAGGGTAATGTCAAACCGAAACCCGAGACGAAGTCCGAAGAACAAAACTGCGCAGGCTGTCATCAAACCGGCGTATCGGTAGTTTTTAACGATAGCGCGAAGCTTTTCGAAATGGCGGCTAGCGAAGAAAATATCGCTTGTGAAGCTTGTCATGGACCTGGAGCGGATCATGCGGCGACCGCCGATAAAATGAAAATCGTCAATCCCAATGCTCTTATCGCATGGCAACAGAAAACGGATGTTTGCGGTCAATGCCATAGCCGGATCAAGAGTAAAGAAATCATAGGCGGTATGACGCTTTCCTACGCTTATGCCAATGGCCGCGGCTTCATACCTGGTGATCTTTTAGAGGATTTCGCCAACGATGCGGGGGGATATTGGAACGGCGGGCTTTCCAAACAACATCATCAGCAACATCAAGACTATGTTGGCCATGGCGAATATATGGGAAGCGCTCATGCGCGAGCAGGTATGACCTGCTGGTCTTGTCATAATCCGCATGGTTCCGATTTCGAACATGATTTAGTTAAGTCCGCTAGAGATAATGGCTTATGTTTGCAATGCCATGCGGGAAAGTTTCCCGATAACGCCGCCATTGAAAACCATTCGAAACATGCCGTTTCCAATACGGCCTCGCCGAAATGTATAGATTGCCATATGTCGGCTGCTCAAAAATCAGCGGTGGATTACGATATCCATCAGCATTCGTTCCGAGTTCTCACTCCAGCGCAAACTCTCGCTTTTGTCCAACCCAATGCTTGCGCCCTCTGTCATCGAAGTTATCAAGGCGTAACGGATACGAATATTGCGAAGTGGGATGAAGAGAGCGACAAGGTAATCAATACATGGCTAAGCGAACAATTCCTAACCATGTTCGGTTATACCAATATCAATGGATGGGAACTTTACTAAGCGTCTTGTTTGTCAATCCGATAAAGAGGAGATCGCGCGATCTCCTCTTTTTTTATATTTTCAAAAATATCTTGGATAATTCATGAGGACGAATCAATGCCATTTAGGGCAATTTAATGACTTGCAAAGCGGAATTTTGAACTGCAAGAGCGCGCTGGCCTTGAAGAAAGGCGATGATCTCATCGCCGATCAGTTTCGCTCCGTAAGGCGTAAGGAAACGATTCTTGACCAAATCCTCCATCGTTTTGGGCGCTTGGCGCAGGATGTCGAGATAGAAACCAGGATCGACGAGGTGGGCGGAAGCGATTTTGTGGCTGGCAGCTAAAATTCCGACGTAACATCGCAGCAATTCCACAGCTCGAGATTCGGAGAGGGAAGGGGGAGTCGGATGTTGGAAATCCGGCATGACAACGCCTTGGGATTTTTCGGCGTTGTCGATGATTTTCAAGATTTCTTCCCCGCGCCGGTTGATTTCGTTTTTGCTGAGTCCCCGAAACGCCTTCAAGTGCTCTAAATCCTTGGGGCGCACTTCCGCCAGGTTGATCAGAATCTCGTCGGCGGCGAGCCATCGCCGGGGGAGGTTCAACTGCCGGACGCGCTCCTCGCGCCAGCGCACGAGTTCCAGCAGGATGGGATAATTCTTGGGATTGATGCGCCCGTTTTTGGCCAATCGGCGGACAAGGGCTTCGGGATTCGGTTCGAATTGCGCTTCGTCCCATTGGTTCGACAAATCCACGGCCCATTCGCGCCGGTTCCGCTGGTCGAGTTCTTCCAATAGCGCCGAACCGAGTTCTACAAGATGGATGACGTCTTCATGGGCGTAATGAATCAACTGGCGGGGCAAAGGACGGGCGGACCAGTCGGTGCGGGCGTGCCCTTTTTTGATAGCGACGTTCAGGACAGCTTTCAGAAGATTGCCCAGGCCGATGCTTTCGCCATATCCGCACAACGCCGCAGCGATGGAGGTATCGAGAATCGGCGCAGCGACGACGCCGAAACTCGCGTAAAGGCATTCCTGATCCCCTTGGGCCGCATGGACGATTTTCAAAATATCCGGATCGGCCAAAACGGCGAGAATGGGTTGCAGAGGCGAATCGTCAATGCTCTTATCCATGAGACGGCGATAGGGTTGAGCATCGATCAGCCATGAGTCTTCCTCCGTGGCGATTTGGATGATCTCCAGCATGGGGAAGAAAGTTTTTTCCCGGATGAATTCCGTATCGAAAGCGATCGTTTTACGAGTATTTAGATGATTCGCCAGCCGCGCCAAATCCTCGCGGCTCGAAATCGGTTCTGTATGGCATTCCATTTTGCGCATCCTTCGGCGTTGGTGGCGATGCAATCGCTACTCTATAATGTAGGCGGGAAGCGGCGTTTTGTCTTCCGCCCCATAGCGTTTTCAAGAAAAAAAGCGGGCGGCGGTTTGAAATTATCGTCTCTGGCGAGATAATAAAAGGATGGTGGTTTGGGGGCGGTTTTCTCTATCCTGGAAGAAGTGTAGAGAGCATCAGAATAAATTATGATCTATGGGAAAATTGGAATAGAATGGGGTAAAGCGTCGTTTTTTTCGTATTAGTGTTCAATTTGCGAATAGAGGGCATTAGCGTCTCACGCCTCGTATGTACAGCCAGCCGTATCCGTTGCATTGTGAACATATAGTTTCGCCCTCCAATCCATTTGCCTGACATGATGGACATTCTACCCAATCATTTGGCGCCACTGCGCTCCCGTAAACTCCGCGACATCTCTTACCATTAATTTTAAGTCCACAAGGTCCGTTTATCGCATTGACGTTTCGACTGGGTGCGCCGCATACTGTACAAACCGCGATCGGTTTTTCTTTCATAATAATCTAATCTCGAACTTGTCTTTGAACTCTTCTTTTGTTATGCCCTCTATGAATACCCGAATCAGGCTGGCTGCATTAGCTATATCCAACAAAGTTGTCTCATCTCTCCGCATGTTCGGCCTCATACTCGGAGAAAAGGATTTGAGCGGAATCTAATATCGCTTGGCGGCGGAGCCAATTTTTACTGCGTTCGATTGCCCGTTTGCCGATAAAGTCTACTTTTCGGTGAAACATTGCTTGCAGTTCGTTTTGCATCTGAACATGGTCGAGCAATCCCCATTCCGCCTTTTCACCAAAATCGGCCATGATATCCACATCGCTGTCAGTATCGAAATCGTCGCGTAAAACCGAACCAAACAAAGCCAATTCTTTTATTTTCCACCGTTGGCAGAATTTGGCTATTTCCTCTTTTGAAATTGCGTCAACAAAATTATTCGCCATGATCGATCCTTCCAAGGGAAAACGGTCCGATGCGAATTCAACTCTTTCATATCCTATAGGTCTGATGTTAATCATACAGCGATTTTTTTCCCTATGTCAATATAAAAATCATGCCATCCTCTCTACCCTTGCCGCCGATCGCCGTTTTGCGTAGAACGAGGAGATGAGGTTTGGGAAAATAATGGACGGCGGTTTGAAAATTCCGCCTCCGGCGGGATAATGAAAGGATGGCGGGATCGTGGGGAAGGGTTTAGGGCTTAGAACGCAATCGATAAATAGGTTGAATCGCCGTTTCATGGCGGCGGCAGGTTGAATAATGAATGCAGATTGGGAAAAAATCATCGAACGCCTGCCCGGCGTCTTACTTCGTGACCAGCATCCCGAAGGTTCGGGAATCGCCGTCAGCGTGGAAAAAACGGAGGGCCAATGGCGCGTCCATTACGCCAAAGAGGCGGAGGGGGGATTCAAGATTCGTCATGGGGCGCCGGTTACCGCCCAAGGCGTCTATGAAAAATTGAGAAAGTTATTCCAAGACGCCGGATTCGTACCGGTATTGAACGAGAGCGAATTGGCTATTCTTGGTTTGCCTCATCTTGAAGAAGTTCAATCCAGCCGTCTTATCCAAAAAATGCCGGGGTATTATCTCGGCTCTCAGGATGGGATGGAAAGCGGCATGGCGTGGGGCGTCCATTATTCCGTCCGGAAGAATGAAGGGGGCGATTATACGCTTTATTCTTGCATCGAATGCGAAGAGGAAAATGCGCTCCCGGAACCGGAGATCGAGGCGTTGGGCGCCTATTCGCTGGCCGTACTATGGGAAGAAACGCATAGTTTGGGCTTGCGTCTGGAGCATTATCCTTTTTTCGCGGAAATCACTGTAAATTCTTGGAAGGAAGCGGCGAAAGCGATGCCAGGACGGCTCTTGCAAAGCGATCGATGTTCCGAGAGTGACAACCTGGTTTCCGCCGCCGAAAGCCGGGATGGGAAATGGAACTTGTTTTACGCCGTCCCGGAGTCGCAGGGCGTCTATTCTTTAAAAGCGATCTTGGGATTGGAAGCGAAAGAGTTCTATAAAAAATCCTTCGAATGGTTGAAAACCGTCTTGAAGAAATCCGACGCGGAGGCGCTGCGTCTTCCTCCTTTGACGGAGCTATTCGGCGAGGCGCTGGAAAAAAAAATGAAGGGGCGGTTTCTCGGCGGCATCTCGGGCATAGACGAATCCGGCCGTCCCTGCGAGATATTCGTCTCCGTGAAAAAGGAAAAAGACGAAACCTGGATTTTCCAAATCGCCGATGCCCGCGATCTGCTCGATGGATCGCGTAAAATCCTCGTCCGTAAAATCGGCTCTTTTCATGCTGTGGAAAGAAACAAGATGATAGAGGCGTTGTTGGAGCGAGGCGTCGATCTCCTGGAACTGTTATTCCTATTGCAGGAAGCCACTTTCCCGGAAGCGCTTGAATTGGCGGCGTTGCTAAAAGAGTATCTGGAAAAGTAATATTCCCCTTCAAAAATCCTCGCAACGGAAATGCACTTCCATCCGATTCGATGGCAAGCGATCGAAACGGCTCGCTTAACAATAATAATAGAAGAATCGGCTCCCTGCTGAAGAAAAGACAGTTTTTTTATTGGATTGACGCCCATCATAACTAGCTTTTTTCCCTCTCTCCTATTTTTTCCAGAAAAATAATTATAAAAAATATCGCATTCGTAACTTCAATGTATAGAAAGAGTTACAAAGCGGAAACTGAGAGGCGGGATTTTATCAAGAAAAAAATAATTAAAGTTTTTATGTCAGAGGCCGATAAATCCGATTAAACCATATTATGTGCAGGGTTCAGGTCATTCGAATGTTACCGCTTTACCAATGTGCAGTTCGTCTATTTGTTGGGAATCTTCAAAAAGACGCTTGATTATGTTATGCGCTTTGTTGGAATGCTGTTCTCCTTTTGATCTCTTGTAATGGTAATGAATGCGCCATTTGTTCTAGCCAAATAAATAAGCCATTCATTAACTGTGTTCCCAGTGGTTGAAAGTAAAATTAAGCCGCTGCGTTGTAGTGGCCAACTTTTGAGGCGATGTAGGAGGCGTATAATGTATACGAATATCCAAGGCTATTTTAGCAAAAAAACCGTTGCTGTATTCTTCACTCTCTTTTTAATGCTAGCGCTCGGGGCGGGACAAGCGTCCGCCCAAAACATCAACAATTCCACCGAATTTCCCGATGCGCAATTTCGCGCCGCGGCCGAACAGTTCCTCGGCGTATTGCCGGGCGCGTCCTTCACGGCGGCGGATTGCGCGGCAAAGACCAGCCTGTTCGATTTTTCCGATTTGGGCATCTCAGAGGTAAAGGGTTTGCAATACTTTACGAACATTACCCAACTCGATGCGTCGGACAACAGCATCACGGAATTCAAGACGACGACGGGTACGGATTACCTTGGACCACTAACCAAATTGTGGTCTATTGACGTTTCCGGAAACCTGTTGACGGCGTTGGAGCTTTCCGCCAGTCAAAACGTTATCAAGGATTTGAAGTTAGCCAATAACTCCTTGACGGCGATAACTTTCGTGGCGGCGCACGCGACGATCGAATATCTCGACATTACCGGCAATAATTTCAATTCGGTCGATCTCTCCTTGCTTACGAATTTGCACGATTTTCTCGCGGCGGATAATAACCTTACTACCATCTCCTTGACGAACAACACGGCGTTGAGGACGTTGGATATTGCGGGCAATCAGATTTCGGCATTAGATCTTAAGACGAATTGGCCGCAGTTGTGGGAAGTGAAAGCGGGCCGCAATCTTTTCGTGCAGATCGGCACGGATATAGGCGGCGAGACGGATTGCTTACAATTAGATAACACGGTCATCCATTTGTATTGCGACGGCGACTCGGCTTCCACACCCAAAAAGAACGATCTATCGACGGGAGGCGGCAACCGTTTGTATCTCGATCACATGACCGAACTGAAACTGCTGGACGCATCGGATTGCGGATTGACGGATTTGTATACGGCGAGAGACGTGTTAGTCAATAATACAAAGTTAGTTACGTTGATTCTGCAAGACAACGCCATTCACAGCACATCGGGAACATACGCCTTGAGTTATGCGAACAAGGCGGATTTGGCGGTTCTCGACGTTTCCGGCAATACGACGTTCAACGCCACGGATGTT
This sequence comes from Candidatus Omnitrophota bacterium, assembly GCA_040755155.1. Taxonomy (NCBI): domain Bacteria; kingdom Pseudomonadati; phylum Candidatus Omnitrophota; species Candidatus Omnitrophota bacterium. Next base: position 25,352 of record JBFMBP010000154.1, read on the forward strand.
TCCATCAGCAGCACTAACAATCCCGATATGCGCGAACTGGATATCTCGAGAATCAATATTACGACCGACGAATTGTCAGCCTGCCAAGGCAGCGTCCGCGCGATATTGAGCACAACCGATTCGACGATGTTGAATAACCTGGAATCGTTGAAAGTCAATGATACGATCGGTCCGATCACTATCCTGGGCTGCACATTCTTTACCAGTCTAACTTACCTCGACTGCTCGGAAAACAACATCGCGGCGGAAACCGTCTACGGCGCTTCTTACATGACGGCGTTGACCTATTGGGATATGTCGAAAAACCGTAATTTGACGGATAAGACAACGTTCCATCTTACTACATTGGATAATGCTTCCACGGGAGTGTTGGAAACCGTGAATGTTTCCGAATGCGGCATCAAATATCCAAACTTCAATGGAACGAACCGGACGACGCTGCAGCCGAACTCTTTCGCCTTCAGCGATCCGACTTCGCTAACATCGCTCATCATAAAGAATAATCCCATTACTTTGCTGGATAACGTTACGGATAACGACTGGTTCCTGCATACGAGCATTAACATTCCCGATCCTACGCTATTGGTCGTCGATATGCGCGGAAGCGCGCTGCCGATTACGGCGACGGATACCACCCGGCTCTACGACCGCATCGGCCGCCCCATATACGACAGCTTTGGCCAAGTATCATCGGGCTACGCGGTTATTCCGGCGACGAATCAGAATATCTACGGATGGTGGGGCGAAGACCTCAGCAATTGGCCGCCCGCCGAAGGCGTCAAGTTGATTTATCCCAACGGCGGCGAGGATTTCGAAGTGGCGAACAATACGCTGGCGGATGTTACGTTTGTTTTCGCTACGGATAAATCGGCTCTGTGCAAGTTCTACTTCAGTTCGGACGCCGGCGCCACCTATACGGAGTTGACAGCGCTCGCTACGACTCCCTTAACATTGAACGTGCCGATCGTAACGAATGTCAACGTATCGACTGGCGGATCGACAAGCGGCCGCGCTTGGCAGAATATTCAAGATATCGATTCCAGCCAATGCTTGATTAAAATCACCCGCGCCGACGACGAAACCACTTACTTTGACGTTAGCGATTACTACTTCAAGATTGGACGCGGCGGCACGCAGTTCGTCAGCACGACGCGCAAGTTTTCGGCGGAGACGGACGATCCATTGGGACTCTTTATGAAACCGCAGGGCGAAATGGAATTCAAGATTAAACTGAGTGATACCCAGAATGTCGAATCCTACAAAGTGCAGTTGAAATACGACAATACGAAACTGTACTATGTAAGCGGCAGCGCCACCCATGCCAACACGGCGGCGAAGAACTTCCAGGATCCCGTCGTGAACAACAACTCATCCGCCGGATTGCTGACGATCGTCGGCGTAGGCCATACGAAGATCGCCGCCAATCAAGCCACGACCTTATTGAAAGTAAAGTTCCGCACGTTCCCGACCGTGCCGAACGGAACCAAGACGAAGATCGAATTCATCAACGTCAATACGTCTATCAACGACGGCGCGATCGATTTCTACGGCGTCCCGGCGGAAATCTACGTCGGCCAGCGGTTCATGTGGGGCGATTTGAACAACGATAATATCCCCGGAACCTTGGATGCGGCGGAATTGATGCAGTTCAACGCTCTCCTCATCGATCACTTCACGGGATATCCGGATACGCTTTCTCCCTCCTTCCCGGAAGCGGCCGATCTGAACGGCGACGGCAAGGCGGGTACTTTGGATGCGACGCTGTTGCTGCAATATGCGGCGGGCATTATCAACAAGTTCGAAGACGTGGATGACGACGAAGACGGCTATGGTCCCGATCCGTTGATTCCCGCTATGGCGGCTTCGAGAAACATCGCTTCCCAACCGAGAAAATTGGCGGCTTCCGTGGCGAGCGGCGCCAACTCTTGGACGTTGAATCTCTCCGTGGACGACGCGGATGACATCAGCGGCGTTCGCATGGTGTTGCGTTACGATCCCAGCGTTCTGAAAGCGGCGGTCGATTCGGCTTGCTGGATGGAATCGCCTTCGGACGCCGTCGTAGCCAATGCGCAGGATGGCGTGTTGATCATCGTGGGCGCTTTGATGAAACCTCTGGATGAAGGCGAAAGCGGACTCGTCTCCGTTAACTTCGAGCCTGTCGCCGGAGCCGATCAACCGCTGATCGTGGAAGTGGATAAGGCGCTGTCCCAGATCAACGACGGTCAGATCGCCATCGACGGCGCCAGCCTTACGTCAATCGATCTCGTGACGGGCGAAGCGAAAGCGACGACCGACGTCGACAACTGGATGTTCTATTAAGATGGCATGAAGCAAAGGCCGGCGAATCGCGCCGGATAGGTAAATGGGACGCGCGCTTGCGGTCGAACGACTGGGGCGCGCGTTCCCTTTTCCCAGGCTTAGCGACGATGAATTCAAGGGCAGAAAAGACCTTGCCCTTGTCACTCGACGGGAGCAGAAATGAATTGAGATTAGGAATCCTCTATTTTTTCCCTGACGATTCCCATATAAGATGGTGGGATACGTTGTTTCATTCCGGGGAAAAAATAACTTCAAAAGCAATGAGCCGATTCAACTTATTTCTCAAGAATCCGATACTATGTAGAATCGCAGAAAATCCTTTTGGGAGCGGAATGATGAGTTCTTCCTATCGCCTTCGTTTCATTGTAATTCTTATGCTCGCGGTCTTGTCGCTACTCCCTTCCGTAAAGGAATCTATTGCCCAGACCAGGAAAATCACCATCGGCGCCATACAGGGCAAAACCGGCGAAGAAATATTGATTCCGATCAGCATCGATAACGCCGACGGCGTATTATCCATGAAATTAATCGTCGATTTTCCGAATACTTCGCCCGATTATCCTTTGGAATACATAGAATTCGACAGCGGCGGAACCTTGACGAGAAAATGGAGCCTTTTAGACAATGACTTGTCCAAGAGTAACGGATTCGTCATTATCGTCGGCTCGACGACTCAAACCGCTTTGACGGGATCGGGCGTTCTTTTGAATTTGCGCGTCAAGGTCAAAGAGGATGCCGCCACTCAATCCCTTCAGTTGGGCTTCCTGGAAGGATCGACGATCAATGATGGAAAGATGGACGCCGAGTTCCTCAGCGGGACCATCGACGTTTCCGAAGCCCCCATCTATACGCCGACGCCAACATCTACGCCCACGCTTTCGCCCGCTCCGACAAGCGCTTTTTCGCCGACGCCGACGCCGACTTTTACCAATACGCCGGAACCGACAGCGACTCCTACGCCGACGAGAGGCGCGACGAATACGCCTCGGCCGGGCAACGTTCCTCCGCAAATTTCCTTCAGCCCCGGCGATACGTTTATTTTGCTCAAGGGCGAAAAAATGGAACTGCTTGTCGTCGCTTACGATTCGGATAACGGCGACCTCATCGAAGTAACCACCTCCTATATGGCGCCAGTAAAACTGAAATCCGTCGAGGAACTGCCCCATTTTACGTTGGTGGAATATCTGTTGGATACGTCCAAACTGGGAACGTATTTTTTCAGCGTCTATGCGTATGACGGCAGCGATGCCACGGAGCGGCAAGTGGTCTTGGCCGTCGTGGACGATTTGAACGCGCCCACGTTTACGCCGCGGCCGAATACTCCCACGCCAACGTTTACCGCGTCGCCTACGATTCCTTATGTTACGCCAACCGCCACTCTAGAACCGACGGAGACGCCGTCTCCTACGATATTCGTTTCGCCTACGCCGACGCCTGTAAAGCCTCGGGTGGTCTACGTTACGGACAATGCGGAAACCGTCGTCGATTTGTCAGGCCAGACGGATTTCGATCCGGCCGATGCGCGCCAGATTACTATCCGGTGGACGGCGCCATACGGCAATGCGACGAACTGGCATGTTTACGTACGGCAGGGGATCAATGGACAGAAATATCTCGGCGCTACGGGAACGCGGGAGGATCGCCGATTGGATTGGTTTTCCGGCAGTCCGCTTATCGCGGGCGAATTTCAAAAAGGCCCCGAATTCAATTCCATCTATCTTTTCCGCGTGATCCGGATCGACGATCGCTTAACCAAGGACGATTACTACAATCAGGATATTCCCGAAGGTTTCAACGTGGAGGGCACCGCCGCCGTATCGCTCTCACCGCCGGAAATGCCGAAGTTAACAGCGAAGAAAGTATCCGTCTACGACGATTATCTAGGCGGGGACGATTTGGCGCCGCAAGGGTTGGATGGGTACGATGTCGATCCGCCGGACCGGCGCGGGATCTGCGTGGCGTGGAACTTCATGGAGAATGTGGAAAATATCCTCGATTATCAAGTCGAAGTGAAAGTGGACGATGGGGATTTTCAGCCGTTGGGTCAGACCAACGATTCCCGCTTGAATTATTTTCTCTGGACGCCTAAGCGTCCCTTCGATACGAAGAAGCCGTTTTGGGATGGGCCGCAAGACGGAAAGATGTATCAATTCCGCATTACATTGGTCCCCGTCAGCGGCCAGGGGACATCCATGACCAGCGGCGTCTTGAACTATTTCGTCAATGAAGATACATCGATCGTTCCCATGCCGACATGGACTCCAACGCCTTCCGTAACGCCGACGGGGACAATGACTCCGACGTTTACGCCGACGTTCACGGCGACTCCCGTCAAGATCGCTACGCCGGGACCTTTTACCATCTATCCCCATACGGCGGAAGCCAAAGTCATAACCGTGGTTTTGCCCAATTTGCCGCCGGATTCGATGACGTTGGATATGAATCTCATCCCGGCGGGAAGTTTCATGATGGGTAGTCCGGAGGAGGAAAAATCGCGGGAAGTGGACGAAGGACCGCGGCATTCCGTAAAAATCTCGAAAAACTTTTATATCGGCGTTTATGAAGTCTCTCAGGCGCAATGGCGGGCGGTTATGGGAAATAACCCCTCCTGGTTCAGCGACGATTACAATAAACCGGTGGAAGCGGTCAGTTGGCTTGACAGCCTGGATTTCATCGAAGTGTTGAATCGGGAAGTCGATAAAGGCACTTTCCGGCTGCCCACGGAAGCGGAATGGGAATACGCCTGCCGCGCCGAGACGACGACGCGCTACTCTTTCGGCGACGCGTTGGAGTGCGTAGACGCAGACGCCAATTATTGCAGCCTATTCGATCAATATATGTGGTGGCTGGGCAACGATCTTTACGAAAGTTACGGACACGGCACCAAGCCGATCGGAGAGAAGCAGCCGAATGCTTGGGGATTGTACGACATGCACGGAAACGTGTTGGAATGGTGCCAGGATTGGTTTGGTTCATATGCGTCCAACGCCGTTGACGATCCCGCCGGCCCCGCCTCGGGATCGAAGCGGGTTTTGCGCGGCGGAAAATGGAGCGGACACGCCAGCCACTGCCGTTCCGCCCGGAGGCTGGCCCAGGAGCCGGAAATCCGTTACGTCAATGCGGGATTCCGCATCGTTTGGATCGTAGAATAAGCGCCGTCGAAACCAGAGACGGACGAAAACGTTTTTTTCGATAATGTAATATTCAATAAATGAAATGACTACCATCCAGCGCTGGCGAAGCGGCTGGGAGGCGACGATCGATGAGTGTTTTAAGCCGTTGGCTTTGGTTGGAATTATTGGTCTCAGCGTTGAGTTTTCCGGTATGGGCGTCGCCCGATTCGGAAACGGCGAGTGGATTTTTTCCGCGCGCGGCTACGCCGTATCTAACGATTCAGCCCGCCGCCAGCGCGATCGGAAAGGAAAATGAAATCGCGACGCTTACCCTCGCCGTCGCGAACGGAGGTTCTTCGAAATATCGTTACGATTATTCTCCGGTTACGCGCAACGCCTCCATCGATTTCGACGCTGGAGTTTTTCGGTTTTTCCCCGATTACGATCAGGCGGGTGAATATAGTTTTACTTTCCTGGCGGACGATGGCGCGACGGTTTTATCGGCGACCGCCGCCGTTTCGATCATGGACGCTTCCCCAGCGAAATTGAGGATCATACCCAGCGACTCCTTTTCTATGATGGAAAACGAGTCGCTCTCTTTCTCGCTGCGAGTCGACAATCCCAGTTCCCGGCCATACGTCTATTCCGTCACGCCCGCCGTCGATCACGCCGCCTTGGACGAAATAACAGGAGAATTCCGTTTTCGTCCCGATTTTCAACAAGCGGGCGCGTATCGCTTCGTCTTTTCCGCTTCCGATGATGGACATGCCGTCCTAACGGCGGAAGCGGCGGTCGAGGTCGGAAACGATGAGGGAACCCATCTCCTCATCAAACCGAGCGCCAATATCGTTACGTATGAAATCGAACCGGTCACGCTGTTTTTCGAAATGGACAACGCCGGCGTTTTGCCGTACGTTTTCAGCGTCTATCCCATGCCGATGAATTCTTCGCTCGATCCCACCGGCCTGTTTCTGTTTCTTCCGGACTACGGTCAGGCGGGAACGTACAATTTAAATATCGTTGCGAGCGATGGAATTCAACAATACTCCGCCGTAGCGACGATTGCGGTTTTGGAGAACAATCGTCCTCCCGATTTGCAGTTGAGTTTTCTCGGAACCTTATCGATCAAAGAGGGCGAATCCGTTTTGATTCGCATGACGGGAATCGATCCCGATTTGGGCGATACGCTGACCTACAGTGTTTCGCCGCTGTTGAAAAATATGGTAGTCCAGTCAAATACGGGCGATGTCTCCTTCTCGCCCGACTATAAGCAAGCGGGAGAATATATCGTCGCTTTCAGCGTATCGGACGGGCAGCATACGAAAACGCAATGGCGGACGATCAACGTCGTCGATTTCAACCGTTTACCCAAGTTATATTTGAACCCTCCGTCCGGCAAAGTTCTCGAAGTCGGGGAAAACTTCTATCTGCTGGCCTTCGCCACGGACGAGGATAAAGATTCCTTGACCTTGCAGGCGGATCGCCTGCCTCCCAACAGCCAATTCAATCCGGCTTCGGGATTTTTTTCCTTTTCCCCCAATTACGAGAATTTTTTGCAAACATACGATGTGAGATTTTCCGTCAACGACGGAAAAGACATCGTCAGCGAAACGATCGTCCTGGAGGTAACGGCGCCTGTATCGCCGATCTTCGAATTCAATCATGACGGGGATTTTCTAGGTTGGGGAATCAATTCCCAGGTGCAGGCCGCCATTGTAGAGGGCGGTTTCCTGAAAGGGACGACGATTCCCGACGATCCTTTCCTGTATTATGAAGGATTGGAGATCGATACCTTTGCCCAGCACGAGTTGGTTTTGCGGATCCTGATGTCGGACGCTCGTCCTGTCGAGATCTATTTCATTACGGAAAACGAAGAGTATTACGGTCCCGCCGTCATCGAAACGGATTCGCCTTTCGAATACAAAACGTATTACGTCGATTTCAGCGATTTGTTCGAAGTTCCTAAGATGATTACTACTCTGCGCATCGATCCCGGCGACGCCATGAATTACTTCGAGATCGATTTCGTGGGTTTTGTGGAATCAGGATTTTCGAAGCGCACGCCGACGCCGAATCCCTCTTTCTCGCCAACGCCGACGTTGACGCCGACGCCGACATTGACAAAGACTCCGACGAAGACGTTTACTCCGACGATGACCCCGACGCCCACTCGGACATTCACGCCGACGATCACGCTGACGCCTTCCCAGACTTTTACGCCGACGATCACGCCAACGCCGACGATTTTGGGATACGATTTCAGCAAAGGGAGCGATTTGACGGATCAATTCGAAATCTTGTCGCCGGGCGGCTACCAATCCGCCTTTGTTTTCGTCGCGGATTACGCGGATACGGATCTATTTTCCGGCGGCGCCATGTTCGTTCAGGCCAAGCCGGGCGAAGCGGCGATCTTGGTTTCCAAGCAAAACGTTTATCTCGCTACGGAGCCCGTGTTGATTAAATGTTCCGCATTGACGAATTCCGCTTCCGCTTCCATCGCCCTGATCGGATTCAATTCGCCCGTGGACGGTCAATTGGCCTATCACCAGGCCGGAGGCGGCTCGTTGCCTCTCAATGCAGAAAGCGAGATGTCGCTCGTCTACAAGCCGCCTGGCGGAGCATTGCAGATCGGCGTGCAAATCGTCAATCCACCCAGCGCGACGGATACGATCAACGTGCTCGTCGATCGATTGCGGGTGGAAAAATTCGTACCCGCCGTCCGCGGCATGCTGCAACTCGAACCCGACGGCTCTTTCGAGGGGAATTTGAAAACGTTGTTGACTAATATCAACGGAGACGACGGAGACGTGCACCTGATATGGAGCGCCAACAACAAAGCCATCAAACTGGCCGTGAATACGTTCGAGACGTCGGCCAACGCCGGCGTGTGGGCTTATTCGGCGAAGCCGCGCATTCCCGATTTGTTTCTCGCCGAAGCGAGGGCGAGCCGCGAATACGGAGAGGGCGGAATGATGGCTCTGGTCATTACGCAAGGGTGGGAGGAGATCGTTCTTTTCGAAGGCGGCTTCAATTTAGCGCCTACGGGAGAATGGAGGCCGATGCTGGTGGGAGGAAATTTCCAAATTCCCAATCCCTTGATGCCGCCCCTGGTGGTCATTCAAAACGCGGGTATGGGATCGCTGACTTCCATTACGGTCGACGATTTGACGTTGAGTTCGATACGCTTGGAGTCAGAGAACTCCGGGAACGATTAAGCATATAATGCCAAACGGTATTGAGATTGTTGTTTTTTGTCCCTCTCCCAAGATGGGGAGAGGTTAGGTGAGGGTTGATGTTAATGGACTTATATTTCCCTCACCCTAACCCTCTCCCAAAGGGCGAGGGAATGGAACTACGCAACATGAGCAATTATGCAAAAACCGCCGCGCAGGTTGTTCAGCGGGAGGATGGTTCATAATCATGAGGAAGACGATGCGGCAAGGCGGAATAATCTGGCTGATTTTGATTCTCGGCTTATGCGCTCTATCCGGCGCGGCGCAAGAGGTGGATCGTTATCTTATCCATACCTTGACCGGACATGCGGGGAAAGTGACCGCCGTGGCTTTTTCGCCCAAGGGCGACCAAGTTTTGACCGCCGGCGAGGATGGATTGGTGAAATTGTGGGACGCCTCCACAGGTCTGGAAGTCCGCAGCTATCCCGGCCCCTGGTATCTTCTTTCCATCGCCTTTTCTCCCGACGGAACCAAAGCGCTCACCGGGAGCCTGAGCAACGTCGTGGAAATCTGGGATTTGGAAACGGCGTCGGAACATCGGCGGTTGGTCGGCCATACCGATACGGTCTCTTCCGTCGCTTTTTCCCCCAGCGGGACGCGCGCTTTGAGCGGCAGTTACGATAAAACAGCGATCCTTTGGGACGCTTATCACCAGGTGCTTCTAAAAACGTTCACTGGCCATTCCGACCGGGTTACCTCCGTCGCGCTTTCGCCGGATGGAACGCAAGTGCTAACGGGGAGTTGGGACAAAAGCGCCAAGTTGTGGGACGCCGTCTCCGGCGCGATGATTTACGCATGCAGCGAGACGAGCGCCATCCTGGCCGTCGATTATTCTCCCATCGGCTTGCGCTTCGTAACGGGGAGCGGCGCGCCCGACAACGTCGCCAAAATTTGGAATGCGAGCACGGGACAAGTGGAGCATATCTTATCGGGCCATACCGGTCCCATTCTATCGGTCGCTTTTTCGCCGGATGGCAGCCAGATCATTACTGGAAGCAGCGATAAGACGGCCAAACTGTGGAATACCTATACCGGCCAATACGTCCGCGACTTTACCGGCCATACGGGAGACATCACCGATATCGCCTTTTCTCCCAATTCGAATGACAAACAAGTGGCGACGGCCAGCGCGGATGGAACCGTCAAGACATGGTGGTTGTGGGATTCTCTCTCCGTCCAGGTCGTCGACCGGGCGAATAGCGCTCCTCTTTCCGAAGCGGAAGTAACCACGAATACGGGCAATGAGGGACGGTTGATTAATCCCGGCGTCTATAGTTTCGGTTATTTGCCGCCTGGAACCTATTCCGTTACGGCGTCGAGCGCCAATTATCAGACGCAAACGGTCTCCAATGTCGTCATCAAGGAAAAAGATACGACCCAGGTTCTCGTCGAATTGCCCGCGTCGGGGCCGTTGAACATCACGGATGCGACGCTGCCTTTGGCCGTGACAGGCCAATATTACTCGGCGAGAATCCGCATGGGCGGGGGCGTATATCCTTATAAATTCACGGTCGCTTATGGTTCGCTGCCTCTCGGTTTGAGTTTGGATTCGGCGGAAGGAATTATCAGCGGCATACCTGCTACTCCCAATACCTATGCTTTTGCGATTCGGGTAACCGATTCGAAAGGGATCTATTCCCAAAAGGAATTCGCGATCGTCCAGACTGATCCCATCGTCTTTACCAACAGCGATATTTTAACCAGCGCCGTCGTCAATAAATCCTATTCCCAGTCGATTGTCGTCACGGGGGGAATGGCTCCATATACGTTCTCGCTGGCGAGCGGAACCTTGCCGACGGGACTAACGTTGTCTTCGGCTGGAGTGATAAGCGGCATCCCAACTTCCACGGGCGTTTCGACGATAACCGTGCAGGTCATGGAATATTATAATCGGACAATGGATAAAACGTTCACGCTGAATGTGGTGGATCCTTTGACGATCGCCACGCAAAAAGTAATCGACGGCGTCATCGGCAAAACCTACAGCCAAACGTTGACGACGGCGGGCGGGTATGACGCCGTAACATGGCAATTGTATTCCGGTTATTTGCCGAACGGTTTGTCGCTGAATACGCAAACCGGCGTATTATCGGGAACGCCGACGGACGAATTTTACGGCTCCTTTGGCATTAAGGCTGTCGACCAACACGGTCATGAAGGGTATAAAAGTTTCGCCCTTAAGATCGATTATTCCCTTGCCATTCTTAATACGTCTATACCGTCGGGCGTGAAAGGGTACGACTATTTGGAAAAGATTCGAATCCGGGGAGGCGTCGAACCGGTCTCCTATTCCTACGAAGGACAGTTGCCCGACGGGCTTTCATTGAATAGCAAAACGGGGATTATTTCAGGAGTTCCCAGCGCCGTCCAATTGAATAATATCAAGTTAACCGTGACGGACAGCAATTCGCCGTCGCCGTCCAAGAGAACAAAGGATTATTCATTCCAAACCAGTTCTCAATTGGGCATTATCACTCCTTCTGTAATCTCATCGGGTCAGATCGGCAGTTCCACGACGATATCGTTAACATCCAAATTGGGACCGCCTCCGCAAAAATGGTCCATTGTATATGGCTATCTTCCGCCGGGCATCGCTCTCAATCAGGATTCGGGAGTTCTATCCGGCGCTCCCACTACGGCGGGAGAATATTCGTTTTGCGTTCGAGTCGAAGACGGAACCCAAAAAACGTTCGATAAGGTTTTTTATTGGAAAATCAATCCGGCTATCTCCATTATCAGCGATTCGCTTCAAGACGGGGTGGTTGGCGCATATTATCAAGCCCCCGTGGCGGCGTTTGGCGGATTGCCGCCTTACTCATGGAGCGTAAAAACGGGAACGCTTCCCACAGGGCTGACGTTGGACGCCACGACGGGCGTCATTTCGGGAGAACCAACGGCGGCTGGCCAATCCACTTTTACTATTCAAGCGGCGGATCGATCATTGCCGGCGCAAACGGCGCAGAAGCAATTCATCTTATCCGTAACGACGTCGATGACGATCACGGCGACGCAAATCCGCAATGTTCGCGTTAACGATAATTTTTCGTCGTTGCTTCACGTCAAGGGCGGCTCTTCACCGTATACGTGGAGGCTTCTTTCGGGCAGTCTTCCGCCCGGTCTGCAGTTGCAAGCGGGGGACGATACGGCGGTTTTAACGGGATCGGCGATTCAAACGGGTGAGTATGCCTTCACGATCGAAGTGGAGGACGACAGCGTTCCCGCCAAGAAAACGTCGCGATCGTATTCCATGAAGGTCTTGAGCCGAGTTGCTATCGAAACGCGATCATTGATCCTTATGTACAAGGATGTTCCTTATAAAGACGTCATCGCCGTTTCCGGCGGCGTTCCTCCCTATGTCTGGAAAATTATCGACGGAAATTTGCCGAACGGTCTGGCTCTCAATCCGGGCACGGGGGAAATCAGCGGTTATCCTTTGCTGCAATTAGGCGAGAGCGAAGGCTTCATGATCCGGGTTAACGATTCGGCGGCTCCCATATCTTCGGAATCCAATACTTACTACTTGAAATTGTACGAAGGAGTGCGCGTTGGAACGGAAGCGCTGCCCTCCGTTTTGCAATACTCCATTTACAATGAAACGTTAATCGGAAATGGAGGGACGAAACCTTATAAATGGTATTTTACCGGCTCGTTGCCGCCGGGACTTCGCTTGGACTCCGATTCGGGAATCATCTCCGGTCTTCCGACCGCGTCGGGAACCTATGGTTTCACGGTTCAGATGGTGGATTCCTCGGCGCCTCAGAAAACGGATTCCAAGTATTTGACGATACAGGTCGATCCCTCCTCTCCGCCCAATCTTTCCATAAGCGCGGAATACGTCGTCAATAGCGAGTCGCGGGGGGCGATTGCTTCCGGCGATATATTGAGCGTTCTTTTCCCCGATCAATTGGCGGAAATTTATATGATCGTCGTCGATCCGGCGAATGGAGTCGTTTACTACCCCGCCATTGAAACCGAGGGCGATCTTGGCGCCTTTGCGATATCGCAATCCGAGCCGGGCCGGTTGATCGGAAAGTATAGTTATCAGGTTCCCTCCGATGTCCAAAATTCGCTCAAAACCGTCTCGCTGACATTTTCCACTTCCTTCGGCCAGACGACGACGTTCGTCTTCACTTTCCAGTTTCAAACGCCGACGCCGACGCCGACGGCCACGAATACGCCAACCCCAACGAAGACTTCAACTTTCACGCCGACGGCGACGGGGACTCCTCAGCCGATTCCGACATCCACTTTTACGCCGCTGAAATCGCCTACGCCGACCAGAACGCCGACCCCGACTAGAACGCCGAGTCCGACATATTCGTTCACGCCGTCGGCTACTCTTGCGCCGGGCGAAACGCGGACCTTTACTCCGACGGCGACCCGCACTCCCACTTGGCCGCCCGGGACGACGCCAACAGCGGGCGCGCCGACTTTCACGCCCACCTTGCCGCCGGGAACGACTCCTGCGGCGGGAACGACGACTCCAACGCTGGTATCGTTGCCTACGTCCGCCGCGCTAAAGCTCGCCGTAGCCGACGACAGCATTAATCTGAACGATCTTACCGGGGATGCCGATTTCGATCTCCCCGATGCTCGCGAACTATTCGCTTATTTGAAAGCCCCTATCCAAAGCGCGAGAGACTGGCATTTCTACGTGCGCCGGGGATTGGGCGGCGGACGGTTTCTCGGCCAGTCCGGCGCCGCTAATAAAACCTATTTAAGTTGGAAAGCGGGAGCGCCGGGATTGAACGTCAAGTTTCAAAATGGCCCCGATTTCAACTCGGCCTATTCCTTCCGAATGATTCGCATTGACAATTCGTTGGGGCGGGACGATGTTTACGATCAAAATGGCTGGATCGGCTACAATATGGAAGGAGGGGCGACGCCGTCGTTGACTCAGCCCGCGCCTCCGAATTTGAAATTGCGCGACGTCGCCGTTTATGACGATATTTTGGGGGGAAATAACCTGGCGCCGATGGGAACGACGGGAGTTGACGTAGACAATTCCCGATGGCGGGCGCTCATGATCGCCTGGAATTTCGGCATCGATCCGACGTTAGTGCGAGATTATCACGTCCAAGTCAGCGTCGATGGCGCTGATTATAAGGATTTGGGGCAAACCGTCAGTTCCCATATCAATTATTTCTGGTGGACCTCCATCGGCGAGTTCCAGACAAGTTCCCAATTTGCCGACGGTCCCCAGCATGGCAAGGTCTATTTGTTCCGCGTCGTTTTGGTTCCCTATGAAGGTTATGTGGATAATTTGACAAGCGGAAAATTGGGATATTCCGTCACGGAGTCGGATCAACCGCCGTCGCAGAAAATCTACATCTATGATACCCCCAGCGATTCGAGGGGCGATATCACCGGTCTGACGGATTACGATCCCATCGATGGCAGGAATTTGACGGTATTCTGGGGAACTCCTCCGGGAAAGGCGAAAGATTGGCATATCTACGTCCGTAAAGGACTCGGCGGCTATAAGTATCTTGGGAAAACCAGTATAGGCAGCGCCACCAGCATCAATTGGAGAGCTAATCTGCCCGATCTGGCTCCGGAATTCTCCAATGGTCCCCAATTCAATTCAGCCTATTCCTTCCGCGTCGTGCGCATTGACGATTCGGTAACGACGGACGATTTCTTCGAGCAAGCGGGACAAGTCGGATTTAATATCGTGGGAGGCAACGCCATTCCATTGTATCAACCCACAATGCCTAATTTGAAAGTTCCCGAAATCGCCATTTACGACGATATCCTGGGCGGGGAAAATCTTGCGCCGTATTTGATGTATGGCAAGGACGTGGATCGCACCAGCCAACGGGCGATTCAGGTCGCCTGGAATTTCGGCGGCGATCCCGCCTCCGTCAGCGATTACCATGTCCAGATTAGCGTAAACAGCAGCACTTTTGAATATCTCGGACAGACGATGAGCGGCTCGATCACCTATTTCTTATGGACTCCCAACAATGAATTCATAACGGCGAAAAAGTTCGCCGATGGGCCGCAGCATGGAAATATCTATCAATTCCGCGTTTTTCGGCTTTCCGTCGATGAGCCGATGCAATGGTTGGAATCGGGCAGGCTGGAATACTCCGCTCTCAACGACTTGACTCCGACTCCGCAGAGCACTCCCATCTCCACGCCGACTCCCACGCCGACGCCCTTCAAAGTAAGGGAGACCGTCGTCGAAATCCCCGCGTTGTCGATTGGAGCGAAGTCTTTGACGATGATTCAAATCCCGGCTGGCGCTTTCCTGATGGGCAGCACCTATACGGAGCGTGGGAGGGAAATCGACGAATTCCAACACGTCGTAACGTTGTCGCGTGATTTCTTGATGGGGAAATATGAAGTAACGCAGGCGCAATGGGAATCGGTGATGGGATATAATCCCTCGCGCTTCCAGTCGCCCGACCGGCCGGTGGATCAGGTGAGTTGGCTCGATGCCGTCCGTTTTTGCAATCAACTGAGCCGGTTGTCCGGCCGCACGCCCGCCTATAAGGAAGACAATTGGACCGTCATCGAAAACGCCAACGGCTATCGCTTGCCCTATGAAGCGGAGTGGGAACGCGCCTGCCGCGCCGGAACCACGACGCGGTATTCTCACGGCGATGTTTTGAACTGCGGCGACGAGTGCGAGGAATGCTCCGTGAATAACCGTTATATGTGGTGGTGCGGAAACTATACCCCCGAAACCAAAGATGTAGGAATGAAGTTGCCCAATCCTTGGGGGCTTTACGATATGCACGGCAATGTGTGGGAATTGTGTCAGGATTGGTACGCCGATTATCCCATCGAAGCGCAATACAATCCCACCGGACCGAAGACGGGTATCTATCGCGTCCAGCGCGGCGGCGGATGGGAAAACGAAGCCTGGTATTGCCGTTCGGCGAATCGCAGTTGGGTTCCGCCGAGTCATATCAATAAATATATGGGATTCCGCATAGTTTGTTGGAAATAGCGAGGAGAAGAAGCGAGATGGAAAGCCGATGAGAGCCGTAGGCGTTCAGCTGGATATCGTTTGGGAAAATAAACAAGCCAATTTCGCTAAAGTCCGCGAACTTCTCCAGCGGGAGACTGTCGCGCCTGGAAGTTTGATCGTCCTGTCGGAAATGTTCGCCGCCGGTTTTAGTTTGAATGTCAATGCCATTTGCGAAGAAGAGAAGGGCGAGACTTGGCGGTTTTTAAGAGAAACGGCGCAACGTTACCAATCGTACGTCGTTGGGGGAATCGCCGCGAAAGCGTCCGATGGACGCGGACGCAATGAGGCGGCCGTCTTCGATCCATCCGGTAACGAAATCGTCCGCTACAGGAAATTGCATCCGTTTTCCTATATGGACGAAGATAAGCATTATATTCCCGGCGAGAGGGTGGAGACGTTTCGCTGCGGCGAATTCGTCGCCGCGCCTTTTGTTTGCTACGATTTGCGTTTCCCCGAAATTTTCCGCTGCGCCATACGCAAACAAGCGGATTTATTGATCGTGATCGCCTGCTGGCCGCAAGCAAGGGAAGCGCATTGGAAGGCGTTATTGAAAGCCCGCGCCATCGAGAATCAGGCTTACGTCATCGGCGTCAACCGCTGCGGAAAAGATCCCAAACATACGTATTCGGGATGCAGCGCTATTATCGATCCCCGCGGCGAGCCGCTCGCCGAAGCGGGGGACGGCGAAAAGACCATCGCCGCCGAATTGGATTACGCCTCGTTGGCCGATTATCGCCGCGAATTTCCCGCGCTGAAGGATATGCGTCGGGAATTTTTTAACGATATCGCTGTCTTTTCGGTTTAGAAAATATTCTTTCCGAATTCTAAAGCCGTTTCGATAAAACGATAGTAGTTTTGCGCCGTCTTTTCCCATAATGGCGCGTTGATGGGGGCGGCGGTGGGCATGATGACGTAGCCGCCTCCCTTCCCCGCCGCCTCGATGGAGTGTTTGACGTAATCGTCGATCTGGCTGGCCTCCCAATACTCCAGATAGGAGAGTTCGATATTGCCGAAGAGAATCAAACGATCGCCGTATTTTTTCTTCACTTCCGCCAAGTCCACGTCGCCTTGCGGAGGCGGTTCGAGGGGATCGATGGCGTCGGCGCCCATTTCCACGATGATGTCCAACAAGCGGCTGACGCGGCCATGCGAGTGTAGACGGGCTTTGCCGCCATATTCGTGGATCAAGTCGATGATTGGCTTGTCGTAAGCGGCGACCAATTCGCGGAACGCTTCGACGGGAAAATAGGGAGGGCTGATGTATTCCGGCCCGTAGATGCGCCAGATGGGACCAGCTCCCAGTTCGAGTTTATGGCGCAGCTCGATAAGCAGCCGTTCCAAAACGGCGTCCATGCACTTCTTGATGCGTTCCCGTTCCTGCCAGGCGTAGATCATAAAGGATTCGAAGCCGAAACCGTATGCGAGAGCGCAGACGGGATCCAGCGTATCGCAAAGCATAAGTCCCCGCTCCCCCATGCGCGCTTCGATTTGGCGGTAGCGAGCCATATCTACGCCGCCGAAATCCCAAGGCAAGGCGAAATAGGCTTCGGCGTCTTCCAGAGTTTTCAATAAAGGTTCGACGGTCCAAAGAGTGTTCAGGTTGGCGTCGCGGCGCGTCAGACGAGTCAGATCGCCTTTGGAAGTATGGAGGATATAACGCTCGAAGGAACTCTCGCCCTCGCTCCAGCGCTGAAATTCTTCGTCCCAGGCGCAGGCGTTTTGGGCGGGTTGATCCCAAAGGCAGAGAATATCCGTCTTTTCCGCGATGAATTGCAGCAATTCCCGATAACTGGGTTGGGCTTCATACCAGGGATCGGCGCCAAAGGGCATTAATTCGTAAGTAGAGACGGGAATCCGGTCGATCGGTTCTCGGTTGAAGGTTCTAAGCAGCCGCTCCCGCGATGTCAACTCCATTGTGGATTCTCCGTTATTCTCCCTTTATTATCAACCAAGTTCCGGCGCGGCTCCCCAGGGTTCGATTTGGCGCAGTTTTTTATTTTCCAGCGCTTGATAGCAATCGGGCAGATCGAAGGTTTTCAAAACATCCGGCAATAAGGTGGATAGCGGCCATTTGTAATCCTCCGTTTCAGCGATTTGGGTAAAAGAGACAGGTGCGTTTTTGAAAGTGATTTGAACGACGGATTCGGTAAGCAAAGATGCGAACGCAGCCGGAAGGGCGCCCCACCCCTTGGCGGCGATGTGGATTTCCGAATGCCCGCAGGAATTCAACAACGCGATGACTCGCAATAGGTCATACGTTTTCTGTCCCGTATAGGGATAATCCAGCATGATGGAATGGATGGCGTAGAAATAATCGCAGCCGTAAGGATTGGAAAAATCGGCGCCGCAAGTGTTCGGTTTGGATTCGCCGACGCCCCGCACATCGCAGGAATAGAAAGCCGCCCCCGGTTCCGATTCGATTAACTCGCGGATCAGCGGTTCGTTGTGCAATTCATCGTCGCTGGAGAGATGGGAGACATAGAGCACGGCGCGCTTCGCGTCTCGCGGCGGGCGGGAATATAAGGATTCTTGCGCCAGTCGATAGACTAGAGCGAAAATCCCCGGTTCCGTTTCCACGGCGTAGGTTGCGAAATGCGGCTTGGGATATTGGCGGGAAGGCAAAGCGCGCAGAATCCGGAATTCGGGAACGCCTTGGCTTTGAGGCATTTTCAACGCCGCCGCTACCGCTTGCTTGAGCGCATCGCCGCTGAGCCGAGAGCGTTGCTTCGCCAATTGCTCCGATTTTTCTTTCGTAAAAGAGAATACCGTGCGGGAACCGAGTTCGCAGACCTGGCCGCGCGGCGTACACCAGAGCGTTTCGTCCTTTTCGATGACGAGTTCCGGTTCGCTTTGAGCGGTGGAAACATGCGTCGCATTATTGAACCAGCGATACATGGCTTCCCGCAATTCTTGCGAATAGCCATGATAGGTTGGACCGGCGAATAGGCCGATATTCTCTTCAGCGCTGAGAAGTTTATAAATGCGCCGCAAACGCGCATAGGCCTCCTCCAGCCCGCGAATATCGAAGAAGTCTTTCTCCTTGCCTAGTAGAATGACCGGTTTAGGCGCCATCGCGGCGATGAAATCGGCGTGATCCAATCCTAACGCCAGCGCTTTGGGCGGGCATTGCTCCGTATCGGCGGGCAGTTCGTTTTCCAGATTGCGCCGGAACGTGACGACGAAGCAGCCCGGCGCCGCCATGGTCCAACGCGATTCGAGGCCGCATAGCCAGGTCGTCATGGTTCCGCCGCCGGAATTGCCGGTAACGCCGATATGATGGGGATCCACTTCCTCGCGGGATAGCAGATAATCGAGCGCCCGGATGCCATCCCACGCCCGCCAGGATCCGATGAATTCACCAACCAGGAATTGCTGATTTCCGGCTTGAATATGCTCGCCTACGCCGGGCCGGTAACGCGAATGCAGATTCTCGTCCGGGTATTGCAGCCTTTCGCCCTGGCCGATGGGATCGTAGATCAATACTACGTAGCCCAGCCGCGCCAAACCCTGCGCGAAGGATTGATAAGGCTCGGCGGCTTTGCCGTTATCGGAATGGCCGCAGGAACCCACGATGCCGGGAAGAGGAAAGGACTTTCCTTTGGGGATATATAAATTCGACGTAACGAGAAAATTGGGGCGGCTCTCGAATATGACCTTTTCGATGCGATAGGCGTCCCGATCGACGATTCCGGTTATTCGCGGATTCAGCGGCGTCTTTTCTGGGAAAGGACCGAAGCATTCGCGAATCTTCTGGCGCACGGATTGGATATACGCTTCCGCGTCCGTCCGGCTTTGCAGCGACGATATCCGTTTTTTATTATCCTCATCGATGCGGACGATGCGGTCGACGAAATATTCCTGCATCATGCGGGGAAAGCGGTTCAACGCCGCATAATCGCCTTTTTCGGATGAGACGGCGGCTTGTCCCGCAACGGGATTCAACCAACCTGAACCCCATAATCCCAGCGTGCTCCATGCGCTGGTTTGAATCATCGTTCTCCGCGACATTCCTGGTCTGTTCACTCGTCTTGTATGGATCGAATTCATGGCAATTCCTCCATTATCATGGAATGAACTAATCCTACCGTATGGAATAGAAAAACTCTATGTTGATGAGTGATGAAAAACAGGCTTATGAGCGTTTTGCTCTGATCTACCCTGCATTTTTTTCCTCTAAGCGATTTTCTTTCCTTTCTCTTATTGTCAAATTTAAATTCTATTTAGAGGAACTCTTTAAATATCAGGCCATTATGATTATTTGGCGGCATGGCATGTCTGTTGCTTTTCTTCATGATAATCGTGAGCGGCTTCCTTTCATCCGCTCGTCAATTTCTTATGGAGGATTCGCATGGGTAACGTGATTAGCCTTCCCGTTGCCGCCGAAGTTGGGCGATATGGAGACCGGTTGTTTACGCGCGGCGAACAGTGGGTTAGCCGGGAGAAGCATCTTCTCGATCAGGCGGAATTTTTGGAAGCGATGATTCTCGTGTTGGACGACGTTCGCCTGCAAAACATCCGCAACCGCGATTACGCCATGATGGGAATCGTATCCGAAGAAATTCCCCGTTATCAGAAAAGGCTGGAAGAAGTACAGCAATCCTTGGCCGATCTGCGCCGCAATTATTCTTCCGGCGATCATTGCATGGCGAATTGACGGGTAGTTATACGTAATGCCCTTTTGTTTGATGCACAAGCTTTGGAAAAGATGGGAGGGTGAGCCTCCTGGCGAACTATTGGATCTATACGTCTCGGCGGGAGCCTCGCCC